>JALQVK010000072.1 GCA_023260375.1 Rhodoluna sp.
TTGACTGGCGCAGCCTTACGCGATGCCCAGAAAAACCTGGCTCGAATCGAGCGAGCCTTGGAGAAACTGGCTTCAGATGAGGCAGCACTACACGGCAAAATGGCCGAGCATGACACTTCAGACTTCGACGGACTCAGCGAACTTGCTGCAAAACAATCGGAACTAAACAAAAAACGTGACGATTTAGAGGCCGAGTGGCTCGAAACTTCCGAATTGCTGAGCTAGTTTCTGGCAAACTAGAGGGGCAACCCTTTTGGGTCGCGGTCCGCTCTAGTGTAATGGCAGCACGGCGCTCTTTGGAGGCGTTCGGTATAGGTTCG
The DNA here is from genome assembly GCA_023260375.1 of Rhodoluna sp. Taxonomy (GTDB): domain Bacteria; phylum Actinomycetota; class Actinomycetes; order Actinomycetales; family Microbacteriaceae; genus Rhodoluna. Next base: position 321 of record JALQVK010000072.1, read on the forward strand.
AATCCTATGGGCGGAGCGTAAGGAGAGGTATGAGCAACCACAAGTTTGCGGTCGTAGTTTTGGCCGCGGGTGCCGGAACTCGCATGCGCTCCCAAACTCCCAAGGTCATGCACGAGCTAGCCGGTCTGCCACTGCTCGGTCACGCACTCTCCACTGCAACCGCATTAGGTGCCGAACACGTAATCTCAGTCGTTCGTCATGAGCGTGAGCAAATCGTTGACTACATTTCAACTTTTTATCCAACCGCGGTTATCGCCGACCAGGACGAAATTCCCGGCACCGGACGTGCTGTTGAATGTGCACTGGAAGTTCTTCCAGAAGGTTTCGAGGGCACTGTCGTGGTTACCAGCGGTGATGTTCCACTTCTCGATGTCGGAACTATTCAAGCCATGGTCGAAAGTCACATTTCCGGAGGCTATTCGGCAACCGTACTCTCGGCAGTTCTTGCCGATCCAACCGGCTATGGACGTATCGTTCGCGGAATCAACGGCGACTTTGAGGCGATTGTCGAACACCGCGATGCAACTTCGGAGCAACATGCCATTTCAGAGGTAAACGCCGGTGTCTATGTTTTTGACGCACAGGCACTTCGCGAGAAACTTGCAGCAATTGGCATGGAAAACTCGCAGCACGAAAAGTACCTAACCGACGTTGTCGCTGCTGAACGTGAAGCTGGTAAAAAAGTTCAGGCGCTAACCGTGGCCGACAATTGGTTGATTGCCGGAATCAACGACCGAGTTCAACTTGGAGAAGTTACCGCAGAACTAAACCGCCGACTCTGTGCGGCTTGGCAGCGAGCTGGAGTCACAATTCTTGACCCATCAAGCACTTGGCTGGACGTCACCGTTTCACTTGCCGAAGATGTCACAATTCTGCCTGGAACAATCCTCAAGGGCTTCACTTCGATTGGTCGCGGATCGACCATTGGTCCAGAGGTTCAGATGGTTGATACCGAAGTTGGTGAAAACGCCAAGGTTGTCAAGTCTCACGTAAGCACCTCCAAGATTGGCGACGGCGCCAGCGTTGGTCCATTTGCCTACCTCCGCCCAGGAACCGAGCTTGGTGCCGATGGCAAGATTGGTACTTTTGTTGAAACCAAGAACGCCAAGATTGGCGCTGGCAGCAAGGTGCCACACCTCAGCTATGTTGGCGACGCCGAAATCGGAGTTGAATCAAACATCGGCGCTGGCACGATTTTTGCGAACTACGACGGCGTGAACAAACACCGCAGCGTGATTGGTTCACACGTTCGAACCGGCTCGCATAACACCTTCGTCGCTCCAATTACTATTGGAGATGGAGCCTACACAGCAGCGGGAACCACGGTTCGCAAAGATGTGGCTGCCGGAGATTTGGGAATGAACGTCACCCCTCAGCGCAACATGGCTGGCTGGGTACTTCAGAACCGACCAGGAACCAAAGCAGCGGAAGCTGCCGAGAAGTCAAAGAACTAAACAAAACAGGAGCCAATGGTGAGCAAAATTACGATAAACGGACAAAAACGTCTCGCTCTCCTGAGTGGCCGCGCTCACCCGCAACTAGCAGCCGATGTTGCCAAGATTCTTGGAACCGACGTAATCCCAACCACCGCCTACGATTTCGCCAATGGCGAGACCTTCGTTCGTTTCGAGGAGTCGGTTCGCGGTGTTGATGCTTTCGTAATTCAGTCGCACCCATACCCAATCAACCAATGGATCATGGAGCAGTTGCTAATGGTCGACGCACTAAAGCGTGCCAGTGCTAAGCGCATCACCGTGGTTGCCCCATTCTTCCCATACGCCCGACAGGACAAGAAGCACAAGGGACGCGAGCCAATCTCGGCCCGCCTTATGACCGACTTGTTCGCAGCTGCCGGAGCCAACCGAATTATGTCGGTTGACCTGCACACCCCACAGATTCAGGGTTTCTTCAATGGCCCAGTTGACCACCTTTGGGCACTACCAACCTTGGCCGACTACGTTGCCGAGCAGTGGGGTAACGAAGACCTAACCGTGGTTTCACCAGACTCAGGACGCGTTCGCGTGGCCGACATTTGGGCAGACCGTCTCGGTGCACCGCTTGCGATCATTCACAAGCGTCGCGACCCAGATGTGCCTAACCAGGTTTCGGCTCACGAACTGGTTGGCGATGTCAAGGGCCGCACCTGTCTACTGGTCGACGACATGATCGACACCGCGGGAACCATCGTGGCCGCAGCTGCTGCTCTCAAGAAGAACGGCGCTGCTCGAGTAATCGTGGCTGCAACCCACGCTGTCTTCTCAGACCCAGCCGTGGAACGACTAAGCGGAGACGCAGTCGACGCCGTCGTGGTCATGGACACTTTGCCGATTCCTGAAGAGAAGCGTTTCGAGAAGCTAACCGTGCTATCGGTTGCTCCGCTAATCGCCCGCGCAATTAGCGCAGTATTCGACGACGACTCAGTAAGCCAGATGTTCCCTGGCCATGCCTAAACCTCAGCTTGGCCTTGGCGGCGCAATCGCCATTGGCCTAGCCTCGATGCTCGGTGCCGGTGTCTTCGTAGTCTTTTCGACCGCCTACGCTTTTGCCACCGACCTCATCTTTGTAGCAATCGCTTTAGCCGCGTTGGTAGCCGGTTTGAACTCTTGGGCAATCTACCAACTCGCTAAACAGGTCGATCGTCCCGGTGGTGTTTACTCTTATTCGCGTAAATACCTGAATTCACATATCAGCTTTCTTAGTGGCTTTGCTTTTGTCTTTGGGAAGATAGCGTCCATCGCCGCAATTGCGCTGGTGTTCCAAAAATACGTTTTTCCGAATCAACCATTGTGGCCATCGGTTTTGGCAATCGCACTTTTGGCGTTCATCAACATTCTCGGGATCAACCGAACCGCCGGCGTTGCAACATTTCTGAGTTCGGTCACCATTCTTTTCTTTTTGACCGTCATTATTTGGTCGTTTGTGAACCCTGCCTCACCAGATCAAGTCGTCTTCGACTATGTGAACCCAAGGCCGATTGAGCCGGTGATACTGGCCGCCGGCGTGGTGTTCTTCGCCTTTGCCGGCTATGCCAGGGTGGCAACCCTTGGCGATGAGGTGCGCGATTCCAAGCGGAATATTCCTAAAGCAATCGTGATTTCCCTGAGCGGCGTCTTTTTGATTTACGTAGCTCTGGCTTGGGCGCTACTACAGAACCTTGGCGGAAAACTCATAGACACTCAAACGCCGGTAGCGCTGCTAACCGAAACTCTCACTGGCAATGCTTGGATCACCCCAATCGTGGCAGCACTGGCCAGCCTAGGAAGTATGTTAGCTCTGCTCGCGGGAGTGTCCAGAACCGCAGCCACTATGGCAGAAGACCAGGAACTCCCAAAGGTTTTCCAGAGGCGAAACCGGTTCAATT
>JALQVK010000073.1 GCA_023260375.1 Rhodoluna sp.
CTAGACACATTCGGCGATATGTCGCTTGATGACAGTGGTAACCCAAACAGCGCCGCTCAAACCATTCGCAATGTTGTTGAGCAGGCAAAGCTTGCCGATGAGCTTGGTTTGAACAACTTCAACATCGGTGAACATCACCGAGATGACTATGCGGTTTCTGCACCAGATACAGTGCTTGCCGGTATCGCAACCGTCACCAAGCAGATCACTCTTGGCACCGGTGTAACGGTGCTGTCGTCTGAAGACCCAGTTCGTGTGTTTCAGCGCTTTGCAACTATTGATGCCATGTCGAATGGTCGTGCTGAAATCACCGCAGGTCGTGGATCATTCATTGAGTCATTCCCACTATTCGGTTACGAACTATCCGACTATGGCCAGCTCTTCGAGGAAAAGCTTGAGCTTCTTGTCGAGCTTTTGAAAGAGAAGCCAGTCACTTGGTCGGGTCAGCTTCGCGCAGCTTTGAACAACCAAGAGGTTTACCCAAAGACTGAAGGCGGGGCTATCCCACTTCGTGTGGGAGTTGGCGGTTCTCCAGACTCAGTCGTACGTGCAGCACGTCTTGGGATTCCAATGGCACTTGCGATTATCGGTGGCGACCCTGCACGTTTTGCTCCATTCTCAAACCTCTACCGTGAGCACCTCGAGCGATTGGGCAAAGAGCAGCTACCGATCTCAATCCATTCACCGGGCTTCGTCGCCGATACTGATGAAGAAGCTGTTGAATTGCAGTGGCCACACCACGAAAAGGCATTTGGTCGCATCGGCAAAGAGCGAGGTTGGGCACCGATGACCAAGATGCATTTCATCTCCGAAGTCAACGGCGGCTCTTTGTACGTTGGCTCGCCTGAAACAGTCGCCCACAAAATCGCATATGCGATTAAGTCCGTAGGGGCTCAGCGGTTCGATATGAAGTATGCGACTGGCCCAATGCCACACTCGCACCTGATGCGCTCGATCGAACTTTATGCAACAAAAGTCGTTCCGATGGTGAAAGAGCTTCTTGCCTAGGTAAATAAAGGCCAAGAGGTCTTTTTGGCACTGAATAGAAATGTTCGAACTTGTTCGTTTCTGTCTATTTGTGATTATTTCGTTATGTAATTGGTTCAGTTTCGGTGAATCGGCAGATTATCCTGAGTAAAAGTCCACTATTCAGGAGGTTCAATGTTGAACAAGATCGCCGGTCACGAAGTTGACCGCCGTTTACTTCTTAAAGGCGCTGCAGCTGGTGGTCTCGGCATTGCAGGCGCCACGATGCTCGCAGGTTGTGCCCCAGGTTCATCGGGTCCAATCTCCTTCGGTGCTCGCACCGTAGACGAGTCACCGACAATCCAGCTAAAGGGTTTGGTTGACGCTTACGTCGCCAAGACTGGCAACGAGGTTACCTACAACGCAACTGAGTCAAACGCTTTCCAGAACAACTTGTCACAGTACCTACAGGGAACTCCTGACGACATGTTCCAGTGGATGGCCGGTTACCGTATGCAGTTCTTCGCTGCTCAGGACCTATTGGTTGACCTTTCCGACGTTTGGAAAGAGATTGGCGACCAGTACAACGAGAGTTACAAGATCGCTGCAACCGGTCTAGATGGCAAGCAGTACTTCATCCCTCAGAGCTGGTACCCATGGGGTCTTCACTTCCGCAAGTCAATGATGGCTGAGATCGGAATGAACCCTGAGGACATCTACAACTGGGATGACTTCATGGCCGCTCTGAAGGAGCTAAAGGCTAAGGGTCTTGTAGGCCTTGCTTCTGCCGACAAGGGTGGCTGGGAAGCAATGGGAACCTTCGACATCCTGAACGCTCGTATCAACGGATACCAGTTCCACGTTGACCTACTAGGTGGTCGTGAGAAGTGGACCGACGACCGTGTGAAGGAAGTCTTCCGCCACTGGGAGATGCTACTTCCATACATGAACACCAACGTGAACGACCTTGAGTGGGAC
>JALQVK010000143.1 GCA_023260375.1 Rhodoluna sp.
GGAGTTGCCAAGGCAAAAGCAGACGTCATTCTGGTTTCCGGACACGATGGTGGTACCGGAGCAAGTCCTTTGAACTCGCTCAAACACGCTGGAACACCTTGGGAGCTCGGGCTAGCTGAAACACAGCAGACTTTGATTGCAAATGGGTTACGTGGACGAGTTTCGGTCCAAGTTGATGGCCAGATGAAGACCGGTCGAGACGTCGTAATTGCCGCTCTTCTTGGAGCGGAAGAATTCGGTTTTGCTACCGCGCCTTTGGTCGTCGAGGGCTGCATCCTGATGAGGGTTTGTCACTTAGATACATGTCCAGTCGGTGTTGCCACTCAGAACCCGGAATTGCGTGCTCGGTTTACCGGCAAGCCAGAGTTTGTTGTCAACTTCTTCGAGTTCCTAGCTCAAGAAGTAAGAGAGTACCTCGCTGCCCTCGGTTTCAGATCTTTGAATGAAGCTATTGGTCACAGTGAGCTACTCGACGTAAACCGTGCAATTTCTCACTGGAAGGCGGACGGTTTAGATCTCAGCCCAATTCTGGCGGCCCCATCAGCCGGAGCAGATGCTGAGGTACGGAAAGTTTCCTCGCAAGATCACGAATTGGAACAGCATTTCGACCACAAATTGATTGCAGCTGCGGCATCAACCCTCAAGGATGGCAGCGCTGTAAACATCGAACTTGAGATTACTAACGTTGATCAGGCGGTTGGAACCATGCTCGGTAACGAGTTGACCAAACGTTTTGGAGCCGATGGTCTTGCTGCCGATACGGTGAATGTGTCTCTGACCGGCTCGGCCGGGCAGTCTTTTGGTGCTTTCGTTCCAAAGGGCGTCAAGCTGACTCTTCAAGGTGATGCAAACGATTACGTTGGCAAGGGCCTATCCGGAGGAACCATCTCGGTACGACCTTCAGCACAGGCAATATTCCCAGCAGAACAGAACATCATCGCTGGAAACGTTATTGGCTATGGCGCCACTAGTGGCGAGCTCTATCTGCGTGGAATGGTGGGTGAGCGCTTCCTAGTGAGAAACTCTGGAGCAACCGCTGTTGTTGAAGGAGTGGGGGACCACGCACTTGAATACATGACCGGTGGTGTTGCCGTGATTCTGGGTCGCACTGGTCGTAATCTCGGCGCTGGCATGTCAGGTGGCGTGGCTTTTATCTACAAGCTCAGAGCAGATCGAATAAATCATGAATCACTTGCTGCTGGGGAGTTGAAGCTTGAGAGCCTTTCTACGGCCGATGCTTCTAGACTCAAAGTTCTTCTAGAAAAGCACGTTGAAAACACGGATTCTAAACTTGCAAAGGACTTACTGGCTAATTTTGACGAGGTCATCAGGGACTTCACAGTTGTGATACCGCGTGATTACGCAAATGTTTTGGAAATTCGAAGCAAGGCAGTTTCGGCTGGCGAGGATCCCGATTCACCAGCTGTCTGGACTCGCATTTTGGAGGTAACTAATGGCTGATCCAAGAGGGTTTTTAAAGGTTACTGAACGCCAAACCGCAAAGCGGCGCCCAGTCGACGTTCGAATCCGTGACTGGAAAGAAGTTTACGAACCGCGTGACCCAGCCGTAGTCGCCAAGCAAGCCTCGCGCTGCATGGACTGTGGAGTACCTTTTTGCCACCAGGGTTGCCCACTAGGAAATCTAATTCCTGAGTGGAACGATTTGGTCTGGCGCGAGGACCACAAGGGTGCCATTGAGCGCCTGCATCGAACCAACAATTTCCCTGAGTTCACTGGTCGTCTTTGCCCAGCTCCATGCGAAAGTGCTTGCGTATTAGGTATCAATCAACCCGCGGTCACGATCAAGGAAATCGAAGTTTCGGTTATTGACCAGGCCTTTGACGACGGGCTAGTTCTACCTCACGCCCCAGAGCGTTTGACTGGAAAAACAGTTGCCGTGGTTGGTTCCGGTCCAGCCGGATTGGCGGCAGCGCAACAGTTGACTCGCGCTGGTCACACCGTCGCGGTATTTGAACGTGACGACAAAATTGGTGGTTTATTGCGTTATGGAATCCCTGATTTCAAAAAAGAATTACAGTATGATGATTCATTCACTCACCTGGCAAATACCGCTATTGCGAAGAAAGAAGTAGAACTCTTGCAGAAACTTGAACAGATTGGTGAAGCCAATGCTCAGAGAGGTGAGTCTAA
>JALQVK010000054.1 GCA_023260375.1 Rhodoluna sp.
AAACATGTCAGATAGTCCGCCACCGCGGCCTTTGTGAAGAAGGATCAGTAGCGTAAGAAGCAAGCTGATGATGAAAAGCAGCACTGCAAGTGCGATACGAATTGCGTCCATTTTTTAGTCTCCTGAAGGAATAAGTCTACAACGCCAGGTGGCTCTGGAAACGGGCAATACCGGCAAACTCTTCGGCGTCCAGGCTAGCGCCGCCAACCAACACTCCATCAACCTCAGGGCTTCTTAGGAAACCAGCGACGTTAGCTGCCTTGACAGAACCGCCGTAAAGGATGCGGACCTTGTCGGCTACTTCCCCGTGAGCACTGCGAATGGCTTCGCGGATCTTGCCACAAACGCTTGCTGCCTGCTCAGGGGTGGCAACCTGTCCGGTGCCAATAGCCCAAACTGGTTCATAAGCGATAACAAAGTTGCCCAAGACCTCGTGACCTGCAAGAGCGGCTAGAGTCTGACGAACAGGAACAGCAGCCGCACCTTCGGCCTCAAGTTCTTCGAGGGTTTCACCAACGCAGATAACCGGCGCAATGCCGTGACGGAACGCCGCCGCAGTCTTCGCCTGAACAACTTCATCGGTCTCATAATGGAATTGACGACGCTCGCTGTGACCGATTAGAACATAGTTAGCGTCTAGTTTCTTGAGAGCAATCCCGGAAACCTCGCCTGTGAATGCACCAGAATCATGGGCGGAGATGTCCTGAGCGCCTAGCTTGATTTCGAAGTTATCGGCATCAATTAGGGTTTGGATCGAACGTAGCGAAGTGAAACCAGGGAAAACGACTACTTCTGCGTTCTTGTACTCGAAGTTGGCGTCTTTAAGGGTCCAAGCCAGCTTTTGCACGAGTGCAATTCCCTGCTGGTGGTCTAGGTTCATCTTCCAGTTTCCTGCGATGAAAGGAATACGACTAGTCATTTAGGACCTCCAGGCCAGGTAGTTTTTTACCTTCAAGATATTCAAGGCTTGCACCGCCACCGGTCGAAATGTGACCGAATTGTTCATCTTCGAAGCCAAGAATGCGAACGGCTGCAGCTGAGTCGCCACCACCTACAACCGATAAACCAGAAACCTTGGTTAGTGCTTCGGCGACGGCCCTGGTTCCATTGGCAAACTTATCGATTTCGAAAACACCCATTGGACCATTCCAGAAGACGGTCTTGGCTTCAGCGATTTCACGAGCGAAGGTCGCAGCTGACTCAGGACCGATGTCCAGGCCAAGCCCAGAAGCACCAAATGGTGAAGCTTCGATTGCATCAGCAGAGGTAACCGCTACTTCAGCATCGGCACCAAACTTGCTGGCAACAGTGATGTCGGTTGGAAGCACGATTTCTACGCCAAGCTGTTTGGCGCGTGCGATGTAACCCAAAACGGTTGGGATTTGGTCGGCTTCAAGTAGTGACGAGCCAACCTTGTAACCTTGGGCAGCAAGGAAGGTGAACACCATTCCGCCACCGATAAGAAGCTTGTCAACGGTTGGTAGTAGGTGATCGATAACGCCGAGTTTGTCACTAACCTTTGAGCCGCCAAGAACCACAGCGTAAGGACGTTCCGGTGTGGTGGTGAGACGCTGCATCACGTCGAGTTCCTTCTCAACCAAGAACCCGGCGTATGAAGGAAGGAGTTGGGCAAGTTCGTAGACTGAGGCCTGCTTGCGGTGCACCACTCCGAAGCCATCCGAAACGAATATGTCACCAAAAGCGGCAAGCTTTTCGGCGAATTCGCGACGAACTGCTTCGTCTTTCGAGGTTTCCTCAGGGTTGAAACGTAGGTTTTCGAGAACTACTACCCCGCCGCGATCCTGAACCTTTAGAGCTCCTTCAGCCTGGACACCAACGGTATCGGCAGCGAACAGCACAGGCTGACCAAGTAGTTCGCTCAGGCGGTCAGCTGCTGGCTCGAGCGAGTATTTCTCCTCTGGAACACCCTCTGGGCGACCAAGATGGCTGATAACAACCACCTTGGCGCCTTGCTCAACTAGGTACTTGATTGTTGGTACTGAGGCCACAATGCGACCGTCATCGGTAATGCGCTTGCCGTCCAAAGGAACATTCAAGTCGCATCTTATGATTACGCGCTTGCCATCAAGTGAGCCGAGCTCAGAGAGTTTTCTCAATTTTTTCGATTCTATTTAGAGCTTTGAAGCCACTAGTTCGGTTAGTTCAACGAGGCGGTTTGAGTAACCCCACTCGTTGTCATACCAAGAAGAAATCTTTACGGTGCGACCAATTACCTTGATTAGACCAGCGTCAACAATTGATGAGTGTGGGTCGGTAACGATGTCGCTCGAAACGATTGGGTCCTCGGTGTACTTCAAGATGCCCTTTAGAGGACCGCTAGCAGCAGCTTCCTTGTAGGCAGCCTGGATCTGCTCGACGGTTACATCGGTCTTCGAGACCAAGGTTAGGTCGGTGATCGAACCGGTTGGAACTGGCACACGAAGTGCATAACCATCTAGCTTGCCCTTTAGTTCAGGAAGAACTAGACCAATTGCCTTTGCGGCGCCGGTAGACGAAGGAACAATGTTGATCGCTGCAGCGCGTGCACGACGTAGGTCGCCGTGTGGGCCGTCCTGTAGGTTCTGGTCTGCGGTGTAAGCGTGAACTGTGGTCATCAAACCGTTCTCGATACCGAACTTGTCGTTGAAGACCTTGGCGAATGGTGCCAAGCAGTTGGTGGTACATGAAGCGTTCGAGATGATGTGGTGCTTCTCGTTGTCGTAAAGCTCGTCGTTTACACCTAGTACGAAGGTTGCGTCTTCACCCGTTGCTGGAGCAGAAATGATTACCTTCTTGGCGCCAGCCTTGATATGGGCAGCAGCCTTGTCAGCGTCGGTGAAG
>JALQVK010000077.1 GCA_023260375.1 Rhodoluna sp.
CTCACAAACCCTGGTGGGCAGGACTAATCCTGGCCGGAATCTTAATTTTGGCCGCGGTCTTTGGTGACTTGGCCGAATCACTAATCAAACGTGACTTGGGCATCAAGGATATGTCTTCACTGTTACCTGGCCACGGCGGAATTATGGACCGTTTGGATTCCTTACTTCCAGCGGCTTTGGTTACCTATGTTTTCGTCACTGTGTTCGGGTTCTAGGGAGAATCGTTGTCTTCGTTTAAGAATGTTGCCAAAGGTAAGTTCGGTTACTCACCAGCTGAAGTGGATGCCTTTATCGCCAAGGCTCGAAGTCAGTACAACAACTTCTCGGCACAGATCTTGGACTGGCGAGACATCACCGGTCAGAACTTTTCTCTCGTCAAGGGCGGATACGATGTGGTTGCCGTGGATGCTGCCATCGACAAACTTCAAGACACGTTTGCCGAACGAGAGCTCAGTAAGAAATCCAATCCGTTCGCGCCCAGCTTAAGCGGTTCAATACTTACCGAATTGCGTGGTCTTTTGCTTGGTCGAACCGACCGTGGCAAGGGGAAGGCATTCGCGCGTGCCGGTGTCGCTGGCGTTGGTTACTCTCGTAAACAGGTCGACGCACTTTTGTCGATCGTCCAAGAATTTCTAAATGGGGCTCAACCGCTGTCTTTGGAAGAAGTTCGTGAACTTAAGTTCAAAATCCAACGGGGAGGTTATTTTGAATCGCAAGTCGATGCATATGTTGAACGCCTGGTCGAGTACCTTCAGACGCAGCGCTTTGGCCAGCCTGCTGCTGCCACTCCTATTACTTTCCCTGATCCAGCCCAAGCCAGCCCAAGCCAGCCCAATCCTCCAAGTAACCCATACAGCGAGTACGAGTAGCAACGCACTCAAATATGTGAAATCTCTAACCCCAAAGTCGTGGGTTAGCCACGATGGTTACGCCAGAAGCATGTTTTCTTCTGGCTGGGGCTCTATAAACATAAGCAATCATTCCTGCGACCTCCGAAACTTCATCCTGATGCGCGATCTCAAGAACATAACCAGAAAGGCTGGCGACTGGTGTTTGGTGGCAACGGGAACCCTCAATGACCCATACACCGGCAAAGTGATCAAGTTTGTTAGGGGAGTTGGCACTTCTAACGCAGTTCAAATCGACCATGTTGTCGCACTAAGTAACGCCTGGGTTACCGGAGCGCAGTCAATTAGCTCCACAGCCCGCTTTCAGCTCGCTAACGACCCATTGAATCTTTTGGCAGTTGATGGGCCAACCAACGGCTCCAAGAGCGATAGCGACGCAGCCAGCTTCTTACCCAGGGTGGGCTATCGATGCAAATATGTGGCGCGCCAGCTTTCCGTCAAACGCAAATATCACCTTTGGGTAACCAGCCCTGAAAAAGTTGCCATGGTTCGGGTTTTGACTTCCTGCCCCAAGCAGGTCCTTCCCTAAACTAGGGTCTAGTTTTCTGGTTATGGCCTAACTAGACTTGAATTTTGGTGAAATTCAGAGCTTTGGAGGTGTGAAATGGGTCGTCACGAAGCAGAACGTCAGACAGTATCCAGTCGCGCCTTCGCACCAGTCAAAACCCTCTTAAGAGTCACTGGAGTCTCTGGTTTATTCGAACGATTACAAAGTCGTCGCGCCTGGGGTTGGGCTCTAAGCGCCTCTTTGGTCTTGGTTACCGTGGTTGATCCATATTCTGGAACACTGACCGCTTACGCCAACGAATCTGACTACGTGAACTATTTTGAAGTGGGTGCAGAACCGGCCGTCTCGGTGGAGCTGGCTAGAGGTGGCTACGAAGTAGTTACCGGTCATGCCGCTAGCAAGGTTTTCGTTGAATTGGCAGCCATTCCAGGACGCGATACGGTTCAGTCAATCGCTTATCGCAAAATGTCTTCATTCGGCTGGGGTCGTGACCAATACTCGTGTCTGGTAAAGCTCTGGGACCGAGAATCTAATTGGCGCATCAACGCCTATAACTCTTCTTCTGGAGCCTATGGTATTCCTCAGGCGCTGCCAGGTAACAAGATGGCAACCGCCGGCCCAGACTGGCTAACCAACCCTGAGACCCAGATTAACTGGGGTTTGAATTACATCAACGGACGCTACGGTTCACCTTGTAGCGCGCTTTCACACTCCGACAACCACAACTGGTACTAATGCCTCGCTCCAATCGTCCGAAGCGGTCAAAACGCGAAGAACCAGAAGAGTTGAATGTTGCCGCGGTACGTTTCGGTTCTCGAAGAACCGAGGTTAAGCGTGGAGTGGTTTACATTGTTCAGCCAACCAGTGGTAGAAATGCCGAGGATGACAAATCTTGGATTTGTCCAAACTGTCATCTAACCATCAACCAGGGCACGAATCACTTGGTTGCCTGGGACGACATTCGCGGAGTTGATACCAGAAGGCATTTTCACACCACTTGCTGGTCAAAATTTCAGGGAACTCTACTTTGAGCGAAATTATCGAAGTCCGCTCCGGGGTTGAACTTCCGGCCCTTCGCGAGGAAATTAGTTTTGTAACTTCGGACGGCTTGACGTTGGTTGGGGAGTTGGCTTTGCCACTTCACCGACAGCCAGCAGCGACGCTTATTACCTTTCATCCGCTACCTACCCACGGCGGATTTATGGATTCTCACATTTACAGAAAAGCCGCGAATCGCTTGCCGGCTTTGGCAGATCTTGCAGTTTTGCGTTTCAACACACGTGGAACAAGTTCACCTCGTGGCACCAGCGAAGGTGTCTTTGGTGACGGAATTACCGAAAAAGCCGACGTCGAAGCAGCCATTTCGTTTGCAATTAGCCGAGGTCTACCAAATCTCTGGATGGTTGGTTGGAGTTTTGGAACCGAACTCACATTGAAGTATGGGTTTGATAAACCTGTGATTGGCGGAATTTTGCTCTCGCCGCCGCTGCATCGCACCAGTGAATCGGAGCTACAACGTTGGTCAGGTAATGGAAAGCGACTTGTGGTTTTAGTGCCGGAATTAGATGACTACCTTCAGCCTGAAGAAGCAAGGAAACGGTTTTCAGTAGTAGAGCAAACTGAACTGGTTGGCGTCGAAGGCGCTAAACATCTTTGGGTTGGTGAGAGCGCAACCAAACGGGTGCTCAATGAAATTGTGAAAGCGGTAAATCCGTCGAAGTACCCGCTTCCAGAAACGGTACAGCTTTAGAGTTTGTCCTGACGGGGCATCCAAACCTGGCGCAAAATCAGGATGATCGACGCTGCAACTGGAATTGCTACCAAAGCACCCATCACTCCGAGTAAGGCGCCTCCGGCCATAGCGGCAACTACCACCACTCCGCCTGGAACTGAAACAGCCTTTTTCATGACGCGCGGGCTAATGACATAAGCCTCGATCTGCATGTAAACCAAGTAGTAAACACCGATGATTAGCGCGGTCGTCGGGTTGATAGTTAGTGCTACTAGAGTTACCAGCGATGCACCAGAGATGGCCCCAACGAGTGGTATGAGCGCAAGTAGGAAACAGAAAAAAGCCAAAACAATTGAGTACGGAACTCCAAAAATACTCATGACAATGAATCCGAGCCCGGCATTGATGCTGGCGATTGTTGCCTGACCGCCAACGTACCGGCCAACCGAAGCTGCGACTTCTTCCGAGATGGCTGAAAATTTAGATCTCTTACTGGCTGGTACGAGGGCGTAAACGAATTTCTTGAATCTCCCCAGAGAGGCCATGAAATAGAGGCTGAGGGTCACAATGACCACGAATCCGACTAGACCATTGACCAGGCTGATGCCAACTTGTACCACACCACCTAGCATGGTCGGCCAATTCTTGGAATCGCTGAGGTAGGTGGCAACACCATTGATTGAATTTCCGATGGCGCCATTGAACTGGGCATCGAGTGACTCCACAATCGGCAGCGAACTGACGTTTTGCAACAGCGCTGGAGCCGAAGAGAATAAAACTCCGGTTTCTTCGATTGCAGTTGGAATTACCGCAACCAAAAGTGCCGT
>JALQVK010000106.1 GCA_023260375.1 Rhodoluna sp.
GGCTTGCCGGTAAACCGAGCACGCAATTCCGGGTTCTGAGTGGCAACACCGACTGGACACGTGTCTAGGTGACAAACTCTCATCAGGATGCAACCTTCTACTACCAAAGGCGCGGTTGCAAAACCAAATTCTTCCGCTCCAAGAAGTGCGGCAATTACCACGTCGCGACCAGTCTTCATCTGACCATCAACTTGGACCGACACTCGACCACGCAACCCATTTGCAATGAGGGTCTGCTGTGTTTCAGCTAGCCCGAGCTCCCAAGGAGTTCCAGCATGCTTGAGCGAGTTCAAAGGGCTTGCGCCGGTGCCACCATCATGTCCGGAAACTAGAATGACGTCAGCTTTAGCCTTGGCAACTCCGGCGGCAACTGTACCAATGCCGACCTGGCTGACCAACTTTACGTGAACTCGAGCGGCACGGTTGGCTCGCTTGAGGTCGAAAATCAACTGCTTCAAATCTTCAATTGAGTAAATGTCGTGGTGCGGCGGTGGCGAAATAAGCCCAACACCGGCAGTAGCGTGACGAGTGCGCGCGATCCAAGGGTAAACCTTGTTCGGCGGCAATTGACCACCCTCACCAGGTTTTGCACCCTGCGCCATCTTAATTTGGATGTCGTCAGCGTGTGTCAAGTACATTGACGTGACACCAAATCGTCCGGACGCAACCTGTTTGATTGCGCTGCGACGCTTTGGATCTAGAAGACGTTCAAGGTCTTCCCCACCCTCACCAGTGTTTGACTTGGCACCCAACTGGTTCATTGCAATCGCCAAAGTTTCGTGCGCTTCAGGCGAAATCGAACCATAACTCATCGCACCGGTCGAGAATCGCTTCACGATCTCACTAATCGGCTCAACCTCGTCGATAGAGATCGCTGGCCTAACCCCTTCGCGAAGTTTGAACAAGCCACGGAGAGTCATTAGCTGCTCTGCCTGATTATCAACCAAACCGGTGTAGTCGCGGAAAATGTCGTAGCGCTTTTCGCGAGTGGCATGTTGTAACTTGAAGACCGTCTCAGGATTGAACAGGTGAGGTGCACCGTCTCGACGCCACTGGAATTCACCACCCGTAGCCAATTCTTCATGTGCGTTGGCAGCTTTTTCTAGAGGATAAGCGCTGCGGTGACGCGAGAGAATTTCGGTATGAATCACTTCAAGGCCGATTCCGCCAAGTTGGCTTGTGGTTCCCGTGAAGTATGTGTCAACAAAGTCCTGCGATAGGCCAATCGCTTCAAAACACTGGGCACCTGCGTAACTAGAGACTGTTGAGATACCCATCTTCGACATAATCTTCAAAACACCCTTGCCGAGCGCTTTCAGAAGGTTGTAAATCGCCTTATCTACCGTCAATCCGGCGATGTAACCACTCTTGACCATTTGTTCAACGGTTTCCATTGCCAGGTATGGGTTGACTGCAGCTGCGCCGTAACCGATCAAGGCTGCGACGTGGTGAACTTCTCGAACGTCACCTGCTTCGACGACCAACCCGACACGAGGGCGGTTTCCGACGCGAATTAGGTGATGGTGAACTGCACTGGTTAGCAGTAACGAAGGGATCGGAGCCGAGTCGTGGTTGCTGTCTCGGTCACTGAGAATTAGATACTTTGCACCGTTTTCGATAGCTTCGTCAATTTCTTCAAAAATCTCTCGAATGCGAGCAGCCAAACCTTCTTCGCCGCTGTCAACTCGATACAAACCGCGAACGGTGAAAGCACTTCCTAGCTCCGGCATTTCATCGATGTGCTTGATCTTCGCAAGTTCGTCGTTCGTGAGAACTGGGAAATCCAGAATTACCTGCTGGGCGTGCTCTGGTGTAGCGGAAAGTAGATTCAGTTCCGGACCAATGCCGGTGGATAGCGAAGTAACCACCTCTTCACGGATTGAATCCAGTGGCGGATTAGTGACCTGTGCGAATTGTTGGACGAAGTAGTCAAAAAGAAGTCTTGGACGATCAGAAATTGCGGCAATCGGAGTGTCCGAGCCCATGGCACCAATCGGCTCGATGCCATTCTTTGCCATCGGGGCAATCATGATTTTCAATTCTTCGTCTGTGTAGCCAAAAGTGCGTTGACGGCGATTCACCGAAGAAGCGGTGTGAGCGATGTGTTCGCGTTCTGGCAGGTCGCTTAGGTTGATGCGATTCTCTTCTAGCCATTCGCCCCATGGTTCGAGCGCAGAAATTTCGGCTTTGATTTCATCGTCATCGATAAGGCGTCCACCGACGGTGTCGACTAGGAACATCTTTCCAGGCTGAAGACGGCCTTTTCGAACTACCTTTGAAGGGTCGATGTTAGCCACACCGGTCTCAGATGCCAAAACGACCAAGCCATCTTCAGTTACCAAGTATCGACCTGGGCGAAGACCGTTTCGGTCCAACGTTGCACCGACTAGACTG
>JALQVK010000003.1 GCA_023260375.1 Rhodoluna sp.
CGTCAAAGTTGAAGACCATGGCTATGTGACCAAGGTGAAGCCGGAAGAAGCCGACATCGCGCTTACCGTGTTTGGGTTCAGCTGCGGACGCGTGAACGAAGAGTTCGAGCGCAAAGCCAATACCACCCGCATGTTCCTGAAACTCAATCACCCCAAGGCGCTGGCTGCCCTCAAAAACATGCCCTATCAACGCTTCTCCAAAAACACTGCCTACACCGAGGCACTGAGCTTCCAAGAAATCAACTTCCTGCTAAACGAAGCAATCGGGAACAAGTAACTCCAATAAAAGGTTAGAAAAACTATGAGCATGATGGGCAGAGGTCGCCGCGGCGGACCAACCGGCGGAAAAGACGAAGGACCGAAGGCAAAGTTTTCACAGCTTTGGCCGTACCTCATGGAACACAAGCCAGCTCTCTGGCTAGCTGTGATTTTGAGCATTCTTGGCGCCGGCGTTAACCTCGGCCAGCCGCTAATTGTTGGAAAACTAATCGACGCGGTACAAAACAAACAAGATGTAACCGGCTGGGCGGTTGGCCTCGTCGCAGTGCTTTTGGGAACTGCCGTAACCGGTGGTCTCATGTACTACATCCTTTCCAAGGCTGGCGAAGGTGTGGTGCTGTCGGCACGCACCAAGCTGGCCACTCGCCTACTGCGCCTACCTATCAAGGAATACGACCTGCGCCGAACCGGCGACCTGGTTTCACGAGTTGGCTCGGACACCACACTGCTTCGCGCAGTGCTTACCCAAGGTTTCGTAGACGCCGCTGGTGGCGCACTAATTTTCATCGGATCCATCGTGGCCATGGCCGTCATCGACCCGCTGCTTCTTGGCATCACCCTCGCTGTGATTGCGTTGGCAATTGCAGCGGTAGCTTTCACTTCTCGCAAGATCAAAGCAGCGACTACCAAGGCCCAGACCCGCGTGGGCGACATGGCTGCCAGTGTTGAACGAGCGCTTGGCGCAGTTCGAACCATTCGCGCGGCTCGTGCCGAGGAGAAAGAGTCTGAAGAGATTACTCGCAACGCGAAAGAGGCCTACGACCAGGGTGTGAAGATTGCGAAACTGAACGCCGCGGTTACCCCGATTGCCGGTATTGCGTTCCAGGGTGCGTTTATCGCTGTCCTAGGTGTTGGTGGCTACCGCGTTGCCAACGGAGACACTTCAATCGCCAACCTAATCACCTTCGTACTTCTCATGTTCACCATGAGCCGCCCACTGGGCCAGGCCTTCGGTGCTTACTCAAGCATTCAAAGCGCGCTCGGCGCCCTCGCCCGCATTCAGGAGGTCTTGGATGTCGAACTCGAAGAGTCCAACGAAGAATCCAAGGCCAAAGAAACCCGCAAAGGCAAAAACAGCACAGCCATCGAATTCAAAAAAGTCAATTTTGCCTACGACGAAGCTGCAATTCTGCAGAACGTGAGTTTCAAGATTGAGCGTGGCACTCGCGTGGCCATCGTTGGCCCATCGGGTTCAGGCAAGTCGACCAGCTTCTCGCTGATCGAGCGCTTCTACGAGCCAACTAGCGGGCAGATTCTCTTGGACGGCCAGCCTGTTACTCACATTTCCCGCGCAGACCTTCGTGCCCAGATTGGTTACGTAGAACAGGACGCACCAGTACTAGCC
>JALQVK010000177.1 GCA_023260375.1 Rhodoluna sp.
TCGGCAACCGCCGATGGAACCGCCGCGGCGCCATGGTCACCGACCGCTACCAGCACGTTCGTCACCACCCGACCGTGGACGACTTCCTCGCCTGGGCCAAGTCAGAAAACCTACCAATCATCGCCATCGACAACGTGCCTGGCTGCAAAAAGATTGAGCAGTATGACCTGCCTGAAAATTGCGTTCTGCTGTTTGGTCAAGAAGGTCCTGGCCTCAGCGAAGAAGCCATCAAAGCCTCAGAAGTGGTTCTCGAGATCAGCCAGTTTGGTTCAACCCGCTCGATTAACGCCAGCGCAGCCGCTGCAATCGCCATGCACTGCTGGATTGAACAGCACATCTTCTAACTACCTCCAGCAGGTAGCGTCGTCCATCTCAACATATTCTTCTGAATCGTAAGACGCATCTGTACCAAATTCGATGACCCGAGTTTTGCCCTTTTTGAGCTTTGGGAAGTCAGCGCTAAAACTGTCCACTTCTTCGTCATCTGCGTTATAGGTCGTTCCATCGATAGATATAGACGAGCAATTCTTTAGCGCTGTTACTTTCAGAAACACACACATGTCGAAGGTGCAATTGCGAGAAGTACTATCCGTGATGTCGACAACTTTGAGCCCGCTCGGCCAGTAATTTAAAACTTCAGGCTTGGGAGTCGGGGTCGGTGTCTCTGTTGGTAGCGGAGTCTGAGTAGGCTGCGCGGTTTGAGTTGGATCCGGCAGGACGTCGTAGTTGTTACCCAAAGCAACGCAACCGGTAAGCAGGACCAGTAAGGCGGTCAACGCGGCGATTTTGTAAAGTTTCCCCATGCGCTAAGGCTAGTGCCGACTTAGGACACCTTGGAAGTGGACTAAAATTAAGTAGTGCCCAATTCGGGCGCGAATCCCAGCTTTGAAGAGGGGTAGCCATGCCTGCAGTAGTAATCATCGGCGCACAGTGGGGCGACGAAGGTAAGGGTAAGGCGACAGACCTACTCGCCGAGCACATCGACTATGTGGTCAAGTTCAATGGCGGCAACAACGCGGGTCACACCGTGGTCATCGGCAACGAGAAGTACGCACTTCACCTGCTACCTTCAGGCATTCTGACCCCAGGGGTCGTCCCAGTTATTTCTAACGGTGTAGTCATTGACCCAGCCGTTTTGTTCGAAGAGCTCGACGCTCTAAACGCTCGAGGCATCGACACCTCAAAGCTTCGCATCTCGGCTAACGCTCACGTAATCACCTCTTACAACGTGACCATCGACAAGGTGACCGAGCGCTTCCTAGGCAAGCGTGCCATCGGTACCACCGGTCGCGGCATTGGCCCAACCTACGCCGACAAGATCAACCGCGTTGGTATTCGTATTCAGGACCTTTTCGACGAAAGCATTCTTCGCCAGAAGGTTGAAGCGGCTCTGGTTAGCAAGAACAACCTGCTCACCAAGGTTTATAACCGTGCCGCGATCAAGGTCGATGAGACCGTCGCCGAGCTACTCAGCTATGCCGAGCGAGTTCGCCCAATGGTTGCCGACACCGCTCTT
>JALQVK010000185.1 GCA_023260375.1 Rhodoluna sp.
ACATTTTTGTAACCACGAAGATTTGGAATGATCGACAGGGCTACAACGAGTCACTAAAGGCCATTGACGAATCAATGAGTCGACTGGATCTCGGTTACATCGACATGCTTTTGATCCACTGGCCGAGTCCGGCCCAAGACCTTTACCTAGATACCTGGAAAGCTTTCGAAAAGGTTTTGGCGGATGGTCTGGTTCGAAATATTGGTGTTAGCAACTTCCAGCCAGCGCACTTGGATCGTTTGAAGTTGAACTCCGAAATCAAACCAACCATCAATCAGGTTGAGCTGCACCCGTTCTTCCAGCAGGCTGAGGTTCGCTCAGCCAACTCCAAACATGAGGTTCTAACCGAGGCTTGGTCTCCGCTGGCTCGCGCCGGCAAAAACGACAACCCGGTTCTGACTGCAATTGCCGAACAAACCGGAAAGTCGGTTAGTCAGGTAATTATTCGCTGGCATCTGCAACTCGGAAACCTCGTGATCCCGAAAACCACCCACCGGGATCGATTGGTCGAGAACTTTAGCGTCTTCGATTTCCAGCTCAGCGAACAGCAAATGTCTTCAATTGCAAGCCTCGACGAAGGCTTACGAATGGGACCCAACCCAGACGAATTCGGATAACCATGAGAGTACTAATTACAGGCAGCCACGGACTCATCGGCAGTGAACTGGTGTGGCAGCTACGCACCCAAGGGCACGAACCAATCGAATGGAAGCGCGGAACGGTCGTAACTCCAGAAGAGCTTGAAACTGTAGACGCCATTGTGAACCTAGCGGGCGCTACCACTGGCAAACTGCCGTGGACCAAGAAGTACAAGCAAGAACTTATTCAGTCACGCATCGACACCACCCAAATGCTGGTCGACGCGATTAACGCATGTAAAAACCCACCGAAGGTTTTCGTTAGTGGATCAGCTTCAGGTTTTTACGGAGACACCAAAGCCAACATCGCCACCGAAGAGAGCCCGAAGGGTGTTGGTTTCCTTAGCGATCTTGCATATCGCTGGGAAGAGGTGGCAAAACAGGCAAACACTCGAGTTGTGATTATTCGAACCACCATGGTCATGAGTCGCAAACTTGGTGCACTAGGTCGCTTGATGCGTCTTCTAAAGTTGGGGGTTGCGGGTCCGCTAGGTTCGGGTAAGCAGTGGTGGGCCTGGATTTCTCTGCCAGATGAAGTTCGTGCAATCTTGCACCTAATCCAAACCGAAAGCGCTAGCGGTGTTTACAACCTCACCGCTCCAGAATCAGCCACCTGCACACAGGTAATCAGAAGCCTTGGTAAGCAACTAAATCGACCAACCATAATTCCGGTCCCGGCGTTCGCATTGAGATTGGCTTTTGGCGAAGGCGCTGATGAACTTCTACTTTGCAATCAAAAAATGACCGCCGACAAATTACTGGCCACAGGATTTGAATTCTTACACCCAACTCTTGACGAGGCTACTGCCTGGGTAACAAAAAACCCCGCCGAATAAACGACGGGGTTTTTCAAAAAAGAATTACTTCTTTGGCGCAGCCTTCTTGGCAGCTGGCTTCTTAGCAACTGGCTTAGCGGCAGCCTTAGGAGCAGCCTTCTTCACAGCAGGCTTTGCAGCAGCCTTTACTGGAGCCTTTGCAGCTGGCTTCTTAGCAGCAGGCTTAGCGGCTGGCTTTGCAGCTGGCTTCTTAGCAGCAGGCTTAGCGGCTGGCTTAGCAGCAGCCTTCTTGGCAACTGGCTTCTTAGCGGCTGGCTTTGCAGCAGCCTTAGGAGCAGCCTTCTTAGCTGCTGGCTTGGTAGCAGCTGCTACCTTCTTCTCTGCAGTAGCAACTGCCTTCTGAGCAGTGGTGCTTGCCTTCTTGACGGTCTTGGTAACAGTCTTTGCGCCCTTGGTTACTGCCTTGGTTGCGGTGGCTTCTGCCTTCTTCACAGTCTTGGTAACAGTCTTTGCGCCGGTGGTAGCAGCCTTAGCTACAACCTTCTTGCCCTTAGCAACTGCGCGGCCTGCATCCTTGGCTAGATCTCCAGCTAGGTCGGTTGCATCTTCTACAACGTCTTCTGCCGCTGCGGCCAAAACTTTAACAACTGACTTAGCGTTCTTGTCTCCACGCTTAATAAGCTTGTTGAAACTTTCCTTGATTCCCAAAATAACTCCTCGATGTATGGGGGTTCTTGCAACTAAAAGGTTACCTGAGGTTTTGGAATTTACCTCTAGCAACGTCTTCGTGGCTAGTTAGCCAACGTGACGACGACGGCGAAGAATTTCGTCGATGTTTGCTGCTTCGGTTTGCTTGCTATCGTTTTCGATTTCGACGATTTCTGCAAGCTCCACAATTTCAATGGCACCGGTTTGCAAATAAGACTGCTTTGGAAGAGCCTCTGGTTGCCAGACTTTGGAGTCGGTATCTGCAACTTCTGGAATCGATCTTTTGGTCGGTGCGCTGACCGGAACTGCGCGGCGAACATTCCCTGTTAGAGCGATTACGTATTGTCCATGAGCCTTAACTGTGAGCCAGGTGAAAAGGCCGGTTGCAACTGTCGAGGCGATTGCCAAAGGGAGGCCGGAGCCACTAACCACAACTTCCAAAACCGAAAGGCCAGCAACCACAAAGAAAGCGGAAGCTAACGTTGCAAAGATTGTGCGACCACGCCTTGCGCTCAGTGCCTTCCGTGCTCCCTCGCTCAGATTCGAACTCTCGGGTTCGTTGACAACGGGAGTTTTTTCGCGGGCAACTTGGCTTAGGCGATCGCCTTTAATGAACGAAGGGAGAAAAACCAGAAACCAGATTGCAGCTATCGCCAAGATAGCTAAACCTCCGGAAGAAACGTTCACATATCAACGATATGGAAGAAGTGTGAAAGTTTGGATATTTGCATGGGCGTGTTTAATGATTCAAAAATCTATTTAGTAAACCCTGTGGAACATCTTCTCTTATGAGAGCGAAGACCGAATGATCTCGCCAGTCATTGTTGATATGGATGAAACCTTTTTTGGTTCCCTCGAATCTGAACCCGAGTTTTTCGACAACGCGAAGCGAAGATGCGTTTTCCGGACGGATATCAATTTCAATTCGGTGCAGACCTACCACCTGAAACATGTAGTCGGTGGCGAGCGCTACAGCAATCGTAGTTATCCCCAAACCGGCAACCTCTGGCGAAATCCAATAGCCAATAAAAGCAGTGCTTGCTGAACCATGAAGAATATTTGAGACGGTTAACTGACCCACCAATTCACCTTGGTATTCGATGACAAATGGAATCGATGCTTCGGCATTTAATTGTCGAATTGAATTTCTCACTAATGCCCGAAAATCAAAATCGCCAGGACCGTCCGGGTTGGTTGCCTCCCACTTACGAAACCAGTCTCGGTGTGCTATTTGAATTGCCTCAATCCGGCGCCAATCACGCATTCGAAGCAATCGAAGTGTGATGTCGCCGTGCGTTAGCGCAAATGTTAAGGTCACGATGGCAAGATTAGTCGCATGAGTGCAGAAGCGATAACCCAAGCAAAACGGGAGTTACGTGAAAGCGTCCTGAAGGCCAGAGAAATCGGACACGACTGCGGTCATGCTCATTCGCAACTGATGATTGATTACTCTTGGGAACTTCGTGCCAAGACTGTGGCTTGTTTCATTTCTTTTGGGGATGAGCCAAGCACCAACGTTTTTCTGAAGCACTGCCAATTCAATGATCGGGTTGAACTTTTTGTCCCTAGGGTGAACGGCGATGATTTGGAATGGGTGCCGTTTGAGGAAGACCAAGCTAGACATCCTTTAGGTATGAATGAACCAATCGGTGAAGCCAAGGATTTACATGAAGTCGATTTGATGGTGATTCCGGCTTTGGCGGCTGACCGCTCTGGAAATCGTTTAGGACGAGGTCGTGGTTTCTACGATCGCGCGTTGAAAAACATCTCTGCCAAAAAAATCGTCGTCCTTGTTCATGACAATGAATTAGTTGATACGGTCCCCACCGAAAACCACGACGTTTTGGTGAATGCTATTTGCACCTGCAGCACAATTGTCGAAGTTTAGAAGTTAAAATTAGACCAATGCCTACCTATTCCTACGCCTGTAAAGTTTGCGAACACACGTTTGATGTTCAGCAAGCCCTAAGCGACAAAGCCCTAACTAAGTGCCCAAACTGCGATGGAGAACTTCGCAAGATTTTTGGTCAGGTAGGCGTCACTTTCAAGGGCACCGGTTTTTATAGAAATGACTCTGGTTCGGCCCCTAAAGGGGACTAACCCCAATGTGGCGGTTTGTCATTCTTAAGCCGTTGGTCATTGCTGCCGTTTGAGTCTCCCCAGGCTTCATCGGTCTCGTCAAAACTTGGGTCATCAAAAAGTGTTTGCGGCTTACGAGTTAGCTGCATGCCCAATTCGTCGCCAATTCGTATCGCTAGAGCCTGAGGGTCTGAGAAAACTTCTAGGGCATGAATTCGCACCGTTATCCATCCCATTGCTTTGAGAAGCGCCGGTCTTAGTCGAATCTGCTCACTCAAGTCTTCGCCAATCAAATTCCAATCAGGAAGAATAATCGCCGACTTTGCTCCAAACGAAACCGCCATTGGAATTCGCGAGGTGTAGCCCAAGGTCACATGAGCACCCAGTTTCCGCAAACGAAGTGCCAAGTCGGACAGCATTGGATCGCTATCCATCTCAGAGTCTGTGGGTGTCACCGGCGTAACGTAGTTGAACATTTTTACGAACTGGTTTGCTGCACCAACTGGATTGGCTGGCAAGGCGTCTACCGAAATAGCGCTTACCAAGACCAATGATTTTCTGGCACTCACCAACATGTTGGCTAGAGTTCGCCTGCCGCTGGCGGCACTCAGCTGCCCCAACCGGTCAGCTGCTTTTCCATCTGAACCAACCCCGAATCCTGGTGAAAAAATGATTCGGTCAGCGACTCGATGAGTCAAAGCGTTCAAAGTTGTGACTTCGAATTTTTCATCACCGTGAGCATCGAAGAACTGCTTCAGGTCTGGCTGTTCCAAAACCTTGGCTTCCAGGGCTGCGCGAATTCTCTCTGCGTGAAGGTCTGACGCCGAGACCACCATGAGTGAATCTGCCGGATGCCTTACAGCATGACGGACAACTACATCCACCGCCTCGGAGACTTCCTGGTTAGGACTTTCAGCTAGTGTGTCTGATTCATCGCCAGGTTTTGTTTTAACCGGGTGGAATTCAAAGTTTGGTTTACCGGCATAGTCCGCTGCGGTCGGCTCAAAAATGATTCGATTCTGATAAAACTCGCGATTTATGAGCGAGCCGAGAGTCTGACCCGTTGGTCTCCAACTCTTGCGCATTGATTCAACACCAAAAATCCTGGCAACCTTTTCAAAGATCGACTCCGAAGTAATTTCTAGTTCGGTAGGAACTGCATTGGCCTCTAGTTCAAATCCGACCGGTGCCGCAATCGCGCTGTCACCGAATGCGACGACTTGACTAGCGCGTAAAAGTGACGAAATGTTGTCGCCAACATTTGATCCGGCTGCATCGAGCACGAGTACCGTATCGAATTCCAAATTGGCAGGGATTTTGCTCGCAATTTCAAAGGGCGAAAGCGCTACAGCACCGAGAAGTATTTTTGCCAAAGGGCCCGAGGCTGCCTGAACGTTTCGGTAGGTTGCGTTCTTGGCTCGCAACAGTTCTTTCAAGGATTCTGACTGTTCCGGATGAGCCTCTAGGGTTTCGCGCCAGTGGTGAGCCTGAAGTGCATTGAATGCATCTACACCAAGATTGATTCGATTGTTCTCGGCTGAAATAAAGTCGCTTTCCAATAGACGAATTCCATCCGCAGAAACGCCCGCCAATTCCGGCTGGGATTTCAACAAAAGTTCGAAAGCCGACTGCCACCAGACCAAGTCAAACTGAGCTGGTAAGTGGTCTATGCCAACGTGCAATGAAGCGAAGTCTCGGAAAACCTCGTCTAAGCCGGCTTCAGTAAGTTCTTCTCGAATTGCATTTCGCAGTTCGAGATTGTCAAGTGGGCCGGTTTGATTGGCAAGTGTTTCTAATTTTGACGCGAACTCCTTGATAGAAAGGTCTAACAAGTCGTCGGCAATTGCAGGGTCTAGATGAAGCTGAATTCTTGCTAAATCTGAAATGAAACTTCGATAGGCAACCATTGCGTCAGAGATACCAGAAACGCTAATTGGTGTGGCTTCGATGTTGGAAAACTGCAGCCAAAGTTCACGTTGATTTTTGATTTCTTGGAGTGCAAGGTTCAGGTCTGAGACCGACATGCCAGCGCGAAGGTATTCTTTGGCAAGCTTCTTCAAGCGCCTGCGAGTAGAGCCTGAAACCGATGCACCGAATTTACGAGGGCCGGTTGCTTCAATCAACTCGGTTACGTCGCGGTCAAAGACTTCTGGGACAAAACGATCCAAGGAACTGGCTACACCTGTCAAAAGGTCGAGGATTTGACCTTGTTCACGCAAAGACTTTGGAGACTTGAAATTTGCTTTGATTACTAGGTCATCAAGTTTGCCC
>JALQVK010000190.1 GCA_023260375.1 Rhodoluna sp.
TTTCGTCGATTACTCAGCTAGTGACTAGCGAGTAGCCTTCTTCTTGCCGGCTACGGTGCGCTTTGGACCCTTGCGAGTACGAGCGTTGGTCTTGGTGCGCTGACCACGAACAGGTAGGCCCTTACGGTGGCGAATACCTTCGTATGAACCAATCTCAACCTTGCGGCGGATGTCGGCAGCTACGTCACGGCGGAGGTCACCCTCAACCTTGAAAGTGCCTTCGATAAAGTCACGGATGGCAACAAGCTGGTCGTCGGTCAAGTCCTTGACACGAATGTTCTTGTCTACCTTGGTCTCAGCCAAGATCTGGACTGAGCGGGTACGGCCGATGCCGTAGATGTAGGTTAGTGCGATTTCGACGCGTTTTGCGTCTGGAATATCTGCTCCGGCAACACGTGCCATATGGAACTCCTTGTTTTCGGAAGGTCTTCAGCATTGCACCCAGGTTTCCCTGGCTCCGGCCTTCTTCCGGAGGTTACCGATTTCTCGGTTGCTTTGCCTTGTTTTTATTTAGTTGTGTAACGAAGTACGGGGATTAGCCCTGGCGCTGCTTGTGACGTGGGTTCTCGCAGATGACCATGACTCGACCGTGGCGGCGAATGACCTTGCACTTGTCGCAAATCTTCTTGACGCTAGGGTTTACCTTCATGTCTCTTACTTCTTTTCAGGGCTATTGCTAGCCGGTTTATTTGTATCGGTAAGTGATTCGGCCACGCGACAGGTCATAGGTGCTGACCTCTACAAGAACGCGGTCTCCGAGGAGAATACGGATGTAGTGCTGACGCATTTTGCCCGAAATAGTTGCTAGAACTTTATGACCGTTGGTTAGCTCTACCCGAAACATTGCGTTCGGAAGTGCCTCAATGATTGTGCCCTCTAGTTCGATGACACCGTCTTTGCTGGCCATACACTCACTTCTACTTAGCTTTGATGGTCTCTCAAGCACGCAAAAACCCAAACCTTAAATAAGGGAGTTGTGTGTATAAGACACCGAAGTTCAATCTTAGGCAACTTTGCCCAATATTGCCAATTAAATGTTGCGCGGATCCACTGGGACGATGCCGAACGGAGCCAAATCTGCTTTTCCGCCATCAAATGCGGTTAGAACCCAGATGCCTTTTTCATGAACGGCGACGCTGTGCTCCCAGTGTGATGCGTCCAAGCCGTCTTTGGTGGATACGGTCCAACCATCGCCGAGCACCTTGGTGGCCTTCGAGCCGGCGGTGACCATTGGCTCAATTGCTACGCAAAGACCTGGAACAACCTTTGGTCCGGAGTTGCGCACCGCAAAGTTGTAAACCGGTGGGTCCTCGTGCATCGAGCGACCAATGCCGTGGCCCACATAGTCTTCGAGAATTCCGTAATTACCGTTGGAAAGCACGTACTTCTGAACGGCTGCGCCAACCTCGTTGAGGTGCTTTGCCTTGGCAAGCGCGGCAACACCGGCCCAGAGCGAGCCTTCGGTAACGGCGCTCAGCTTGTTTCGAACCTCGGCTAACTTGGCATCGCCACCAGGCAGCACGATGGTCATGGCGCTGTCGCCGTTCCAGCCGTCGGCCGTTTCGGCTCCGCAGTCGATCGAAATGATGTCGCCAGCTTTGAAAACTTTATTCTTCGACGGAATGCCATGAACCACTTCGTCGTTGACACTCACACAAATGGTGTGTTTGTAGCCAGGAACCAGTTTGAAGTTTGAGTGACCACCGAGACGAACGATTTCGGCTTCGGCGATTGCGTCGATGTCCAGACTGGTCATGCCGACCTTGATGTTGTCTTTAATGGCCTTGAGCGCCGATGCCACCATTTCGCCAGCTTCGCACATGCGAATGATCTGGTCGTTGGTTTTTAGGGTGTATTCCTCGCGAGCCATAGGAAGCTTTAGGCTCCGATGCCGCGAGCAGCCAAGGCGTCAAGAATGC
>JALQVK010000028.1 GCA_023260375.1 Rhodoluna sp.
ACCGCGGCAGTTGTTATGTCTAGAGACAATGAATTAGTTAAGGCGCAGGCCCGACTCAACGTCGAACAAGTGAGTAACGCCGCCCTCAGGTGCGAGGGTGACGGTTACGCCGGCCTTAGGGTGGTTCACTGCGTCAACGCGAGCAACGATGTCGGTTGAGACGCCGTCGAGCTTTGCGTTGCCGTAAAGGTAGGCGTCTGCACCTAGCTCTTCGACTACGTCGATGTGAACGTCAAGACCCTGCTTTGAGATCACTAGGTCTTCTGGGCGAAGACCAACGGTGATGCTCTTAGCCTTGGTCTTGGCCAAGATTGCCTTGTCGACAGGTAGAACCTTGGTGCCGAACTGAACTCCACCGTCAACGATTGGCAACTGCAGAAGGTTCATGGCCGGTGAGCCGATGAAGCCTGCAACGAAGACGTTGGCTGGCTTCTCGTAAAGCGCACGTGGGGTGTCGACCTGCTGAAGCACGCCGTCCTTTAGTACTGCTACGCGGTCACCCATGGTCATTGCCTCGACCTGGTCGTGGGTTACGTAAACGGTGGTTACACCGAGACGACGCTGTAGCGATGCGATCTGGGTACGGGTCTGAACACGAAGCTTGGCGTCAAGGTTCGATAGCGGCTCGTCCATGAGGAATACCTGAGGCTTACGAACGATGGCGCGACCCATGGCTACACGCTGACGCTGACCACCGGAAAGTGCCTTTGGCTTGCGACCTAGGTACTGCTCGAGGTCGAGTAGCTTGGCTGCCTCTAGAACACGCTCTGCGCGCTCTTCCTTTGGTACACCGGCAATCTTTAGAGCGAAGCCCATGTTTTCGGCAACGGTCATGTGAGGGTATAGGGCGTAGTTCTGGAAAACCATTGCGATGTCGCGGTCTTTTGGCTCAACGTCGGTTACGTCGCGCTTACCAATAAAGATGTGACCTTCGTTAACCTCTTCAAGACCGGCCAACATACGAAGGCTGGTTGACTTTCCACAGCCAGAAGGGCCAACTAGGACGAGGAACTCGCCATCCTTGATCTCTAGGTCAAGCTCGTTGACCGCTGGGCGTGGGGTGCCTGGGTACAGGCGGGTGGCTTTTCTAAACGAAACAGTTGCCATGATATTTCTCCTAAACCGGCAGGTACGTGCCGGACGATCCTTTGTAAAAGAGCCTGAAAACGGTTGTCTTCAGGTATAGCCATTATGGCATTGCTACCGACCTGTTTTAGACTAGGAACTTCTGACTGTCACCAATTTGTGATGAAACTAAGAGGTAAAGAATGAGCAACGAAAAACTTACTCGCGATCAGCAGCGTGAAGCAGCTCGCGCCAAGGCAAAAGCTATGCGTGAAGCGCAAAAGAAGAACGAGGGTCGCAAGAAATTCTTTGTAATCGCTGGTTCCGTTCTAGCATCTCTTGCCGTGGTCGCTGGTGTGATTTTCGCAGTTCTAAGCCAGCCAGCGTCGGTACAGCCAGGGGAAAATCCAAGCACCGCCTTCACAAATGGTGGAATTACCATCACCAAGGATCTTGCAGTTGCTAAGAAGGCGTCCGATGTTGACCAGACGGTCCCAACCATCATTCTTTACGAAGATCTTCAGTGCCCAGCCTGTCGCGCTTTTGAAGCACCAAACATGCCTCAGATCCTTGAATTGGTTAAAGCTGGAAAATACAACCTAGAGCTTCACCCGATTTCCTTCTTGGACGGCGCTTCGGTAAATGAGTACTCTAGCCGTGCCGGAAGTGCCTTACTGTGTGTCGCAGACACCGACCCAAGTCATTTCCTTGATTTCAATACCGCACTTTATAACCAGCAGCCAGGAGAGAACACTGCGGGCCCTGACAACAAGGCGCTTGCCGACATTGCAAAGCAAGTTGGCGTAACCGACGCTGGAACTCTTGACTGCATCACCAAGGCAACCTGGGCCAACTGGGTGAAGAACCAGACCCCGGCTCCCAACGCAATCGTTCCTGG
Source organism: Rhodoluna sp. (assembly GCA_023260375.1). Lineage (GTDB taxonomy): Bacteria > Actinomycetota > Actinomycetes > Actinomycetales > Microbacteriaceae > Rhodoluna. The sequence continues at coordinate 1,964 of JALQVK010000028.1, forward strand.
TACAACTGTTAAATTCAGTGGAACACCTGCGGTCATTGTGAACAACCAGCAGTACTCGGGCGACCTCACCAATGCAGCCATGTTCTTGCAGTGGCTTCAGACAGTAGCCCCAGCCGCCGCGAACTAGCATTCACTAAAGGCAAACTCGATTGATTCCTGATTGGATAGAATTGGGTGTCTAGCCGACTTGGCGCAATTGGTAGCGCACCGCTCTTGTAAAGCGGGGGTTGTGGGTTCGAGTCCCATAGTCGGCTCATGTGGAGCAAAGCAGTCACTCGCAAATCGCTGTTGGCGATAGCAGTGGCTTCTTTCATTTCTGTGGCTGATGCTGCGTTGGCTTGGCCTCGAGGATGCATCTCTGCACTACCCAAGTCTTCGACCAGACGCGTTGCCTGGACCGTAGACGACGGAGCCTCAACCAGTGCTCTAGGTCGCTATGTTTCGATGCTAGAGAAAAACCCTTCCGTCAAGATCACTTTCTTCGTTCTCTCAGGGGCACCTAGCTGGACCAAGTACGCCGCCAGACTCAAGGCGCTGCAGGACAATGGCCAGATTCAACTGGCGAACCACACCGCGTCCCACCGCAAACTCACAGCGCTCTCGGATGCCCGAATCATTGCCGAGCTAAACAGTTGCGAAAACTTCTGTCTGGCTAAATTCGGAATGACGACCAAGCCATACTTCCGTCCGCCCTATGGAGAAATTGACGATCGTGTCATTCGAGTAGCCGCATCTATCGGCTTCACGAAACCCATCCTGTGGTACGGATCTTTTTCATCAGGGAGTGGCGTTGCCTCCTCGACAGTACTTAAGGCTGCGTCAAAATGGATCGCCAACGGTCGCATAGTCATTGACCATGCCAATGGATACTGCACTACAAATGTGTTCCCACAGATTCTGCAACTCTTCCGCTCGAGAAAACTCAAGCTGGTAACGCTGCGTGAGGCTATTGACCCTCAGTAAAAGTAATGCTCACCGAGTTGATGCAATAGCGATCGCCGGTGGGGGTTTGCGGGGCGTCCTCGAAAACGTGACCTAGGTGGCCACCGCACCGAGCGCAGCGAACCTCAGTTCGAGACATTCCGTGGCTGTTATCTTCGATTAGCTCAACCGCGTCGCCGGCTTTCGGCTCATAAAAACTTGGCCAACCGCAGTGCGCGTCAAACTTGGTTTCACTCTTGAACAGTTCTGCTCCGCAACCACGGCAACTGAAGGTGCCAACGCGGTTTTCATTCAGGAGCTCTCCCGTGCCAGGGCGCTCGGTTCCTGCTTCCCGCAGAATATGAAACTCGACTGGCGTTAGTTCTTGACGCCATTCTTCTTCGCTTTTAGAAACCTGATAGTTCACTTAGACCCTCGATTGCACTCGGCTTACTCGTTTAGACTAAACACTAGTTATGGCTGAAAACTTCCCACAAGACGAATTCGATCAGGTTGCACCTGCCGTCGGTTCGCGTCGAGCGCGCCGCTCGGGTGCATCCAAGTTTTTTGAGTTTATGGCTTACTTTTCAATCTCGGCAGTAATCGCCGGAGGTGGATTGTTTGGGTATCAAACTTTTTTTGGTGGATCGACTATCGACGTAAATGCCCTAAGTGATAACGGTAATGCCAACTCGGATCCGATTCGAATCAATGAAACCACCGTTTTTGATGGTGTCGGCCAGGACGGCTTGGCCGGAACCGTAGCCCACAAGTTGATTGATAAGGGTTGGAATGTCGTTACTGCAGCTAACGTGCCAGCCGGTTTAAAAGCGGATAAGACAGTGATTTATATCAACTCAGACAAGCTCCAAGATGCTGCCAAAACTTTGGTTAGCGATTTGGGGAACTATTCGGTAGAGGTCTCAACTCAGTACATTGACCCGATCACCATCGTTTTGGGTGCGGATTACAAGTAAAAACGGATAAAAACCGTTTGTAACGCTTTCATCAAGGTTCAACATTCGATTAGTTGTTCCGTGATAAGTAGCGTAGTTTCAGAGTTAGGTCGTAACAAAGTCCTTGAGCATCATGCCCCGGGTCGATCTAGGATCGGGATCCTTCCGAACCTTGGCATAAAGCAATACAGGAGATACAAATGGCACAAGGAACCGTAAAGTGGTTCAACTCTGAGAAGGGCTTCGGCTTCATTACTCAGGACGGCGGAGCAGACGTTTTCGTTCACTTCTCAGCAATTGGTGGCGATGGCTACAAGGAGCTAAAAGAGAACCAGCGCGTTGAGTTCGACGTAACCGATGGCCCAAAGGGTCCTCAGGCGGCTTCTGTTACCCTGATCTAATCGGCTAACTAAGACTTCCAAGAGACGACATCACCCTCACCGGGTGGTGTCGTTTTCGTTTGCCTAGCACTTGCACTCAAGGCCAGAGAGTGCTAAAAATGAATTAGCACTCAAATGTGTCGAGTGCTAATTAAGGAGCCCAAAACAAATGCCAAAGATCATTTCTTTTGATGAAGAAGCCCGCCGCGGACTAGAACGCGGACTAAACATCCTTGCCGACACCGTGAAGGTGACCCTAGGCCCACGCGGACGCAACGTCGTCCTAGAAAAAAAGTGGGGCGCACCGACCATCACCAACGACGGTGTATCGATTGCCAAGGAAATTGAACTAGAAGACCCACTAGAGCGCATTGGCGCCGAGTTGGTAAAAGAAGTAGCCAAGAAGACCGACGACGTTGCTGGTGACGGTACCACCACCGCAACCGTTCTGGCACAGGCATTGGTTCGCGAAGGTCTACGCAACGTAGCAGCTGGCGCCGACCCAATCAGCCTAAAGCGCGGTATCGAG
>JALQVK010000012.1 GCA_023260375.1 Rhodoluna sp.
CTTCCCAAAACTGTTACCACTCAGTTTGTGAACGGCGGAAAGGTTCACCAGCGTTGGGTTCCAGTTGATTCGGTTGGTCTTTACGTACCAGGAGGAAAAGCAGTCTATCCATCCAGTGTGGTCATGAATGTTGTTCCGGCTAAGGTTGCCGGAGTCTCGCGATTAGTGATCACCACGCCAGGCCAAAAAGCCTTTGGAGGCAGACCTCACCCCACCGTTCTGGCTGCCGCAGCATTGCTGGACGTTCCCGAGGTCTATAACGTAGGAGGACCGGCCGCAATCGCAGCATTGGCTCACGGAGTTACAAAGATCGGTTTGGAACCGGTTGCGTTGGTCACCGGACCAGGAAACATCTTTGTCACAGCGGCCAAGAGAGCAGTTCGTGGAATCGTCGGTATTGATTCAGAAGCCGGAACCACGGAGATTTTGGTAATCGCAGACGCTACTGCAAACCCAGAATATGTTGCCGCCGATCTGTTGTCACAAGCAGAGCACGACGAAGCCGCAGCTTCGGTGTTAGTTACCGATTCCCTTGATTTAGCGCACGCTGTTCAGAAAGCGTTATTCAATCGCCTTGCTAGAACTACCCACAGCGAACGTGCCACCACTGCACTGACCGGTCAGCAGTCTGCAGTTGTTTTGGTGGCAGACATAAATTCAGCCATTGATTTCGCCAATGCCTATGCGACTGAACATTTAGAAATCCAGGTCGCCAACCCGAATGAAGTTCTCGCCAAAATCTCCAATGCAGGTGCCATTTTCCTCGGAGATCACTCACCAGTTTCGCTTGGTGATTATGTGGCTGGGTCTAATCACGTCTTGCCAACTAATCAGCAGTCAAAATTCGGTGCCGGACTCTCGGTTCACACCTTTCTGCGAGCTCAACAGGTAATCGATTACGACGAAACAGCACTTGCGGAATCCCTTGTCTTTGTGGATGCTTTGGCAAATGAAGAGGGGCTACCCGCTCACTTTGAAGCCATTCGGGCGCGGTTTGAGTAAAAAGGAACATGACTGTGCTCTATGACCTGTTGTTCAAATTAGTTTTCGCCAAGTTCGATCCCGAAAAGGTTCACCACTTTGTTGCTGCCTGCTTAAAACTAGGCTCCAAAGTCGGACTCACCAGAATTTTTAGACTTCATGAGGGTCAGGTTCGATTGGTTGAGGCCTTCGGCTTAAAATTCCGAGGCCCATTCGGTTTGGCTGCTGGTTTCGATAAAAATGGCGAATTGATCTTGCCTTTGGCCGATCTTGGGTTTTCTCACATTGAGGTCGGAACCGTAACTGCAATAGCCCAGCCGGGTAATGAAAAACCTCGCCTTTTCCGTTTGGTTCAAGACCGAGCGCTCATCAACCGCATGGGCTTCAACAACCATGGAGCTGCGGCCTTGGCAAATCGTTTGACGAAACTTAGAGCCGGAAATGTAAAACTTCCCATCATCGGCGTAAACATTGGCAAAAGCAAGGTCACGCCGATTGAAGATGCCGTCGCAGATTATGAAACCAGCGCCAAACTCTTGGCTCCAGTCGCCGACTACATCGCGGTAAATGTTTCTTCACCAAACACCCCAGGTTTACGCAGTTTGCAGGATGTTGAATCGCTAAAACCAATTTTGCGGGCCGTCATGGACCAAGCCTTGGGCAAGCCGGTACTGGTAAAAATAGCTCCAGATTTGGCTGATGAAGATATTTGTGAAATAGCCGAA
>JALQVK010000060.1 GCA_023260375.1 Rhodoluna sp.
AGCTACGATGAGTTTATGAATGGTCTCAGGGACGAACTCAACGACAGAAGAAGAAACATGGTCATGAAGGCCTTCTCCATGCTTGATAAGTCGGGCGACGGGAAAGGGGCCGAGACCACCATGGCTGAGCTGGTGGCGGCGATGACGACTACTGAGCAGTCGGAACTCGAGACGCTCAAGGCTGACGTGGAAGGGCGCATGTCTAAGGCGCTCAAGGGTTCGAGCCACTTCAACGGCGCCGTGCCCGTAAGCATTAGCCTTAACGACACCCATTACCTTCGCCTGTGAAGCGCGCGCACGCATCACATCCAAGTTATGGACGATCGCATCCAGATTGATTCTTAGAGTTCTCATTCGGCAACCACCATCGCAACGGCCATTCCAGCATCGTGGCTAATCGAGAGATGCAAATTTGTGATTCCGGCAGCAGCCACCGTCTCAGCCGTGAGTCCCTGCGTCTTTATCTCTGGCTTGCCAGAAAAATTTTTTGTAATTTCCACTTCGTGCCAGGCCACGCCGTCCGAGCCACCGAGGGCTTTAATGAAAGCTTCCTTAGCCGCGAATCTCCCAGCAATGGTTTTCATTGGAGCATCAAGTTCGGTGGCAACAAAAAGTCGTTCCAACAGTTTTGGGGTCTTGGCAACGTGCTCCTCAAATCTGGCGATGTCCACCAGATCCACACCAATGCCTTTGACCATGATCGGTTACTCGACCGTAACCGATTTGGCTAGGTTTCGAGGCTGGTCAACGTCCAAGCCCTTGGCCTCGGCCAGCGCCATGGCGAATGCTTGCAGCGGAATCACGGTCAGGATTGCCGCGAAAAGCTGTTCTGTCTCTGGAACGAAAATCACGTGCTCCGACCACTGGCCAACTTCGGTGTCGCCGACTTCGGCAATCGCAATTACCTTGGCACCGCGAGCGCGGATTTCCTGAATGTTCGAAATCACCTTCGGGTGAAGGCTGTCTTCGTCGCGCAGGCTAGGAACAATGACGATAACCGGCTGACCCTCTTCAATCAATGCGATTGGTCCGTGCTTTAGCTCACCGGCAGCAAAACCTTCGGCGTGAATGTAGGCAAGCTCCTTGAGTTTTAGTGCACCTTCCATGGCAACCGGGAAACCAACGTTTCGACCGAGGAACAGTACCGACTTAGCACTCGCCATGGCAGCGCCCAAAGCCTTAGCTTCATCAAGACCTTCAATAACTTCGCTGACCTGGGCAGGAAGCCTCAAAAGCTCTCGTCCAAGTTTTTGTAATTCACTCGAAGGCGTAGCTCCGCGAACTTCTGCGAGGTATAGACCAAGCAAGAATCCGGCGGTAATCTGAGCCACCAAAGCTTTGGTTGAGGCAACTGCAACCTCTGGTCCGGCGTGGGTGTAAATCGTGGCATCCGATTCGCGGGCCAACGTAGCACCCTGGGTGTTGCAAATAGCCAGCACCTTGGCACCTAGGTCACGCGCGTAACGCGTAGCCATGAGAGTATCCATGGTTTCGCCGGACTGTGAAATAGCCACAATAAGTGTGTTCTTGGTCACAATTGGGTCGCGGTAGCGGAACTCGTGCGAAAGCTCAACCTGCACCGGAATTCGCGACCACTTCTCAATACCGTACTTGGCAATGTCGCCGGCGTAAGAAGCAGTTCCGCAGGCCACGATGATGATTCGGTCGATGTTCTTGATGTCCTCTGCCGAAAGCCCGTCCATCTCAGGGATGGATACTCGACCTTCCGAATCCACGCGACCCATCAGGGTGTCGGCAACCGCCTGTGGCTGGTCGGCAATTTCCTTCGCCATAAACGAAGGCCATCCGCCTTTGCTGGCTGCAGTGGCATCCCAGTCAACGGTGAATTCTTCGGAGGTTACCGGCTTGCCGTCGAAGCCAATGATCTCAACCGATTCCGCGCGCAAAATGACGATCTCGTCCTGCCCAACCGAGATAGCACGCTTGGTGTGCTCAACGAACGCGGCAACATCAGAGCCCAGGAAGTTTTCGCCATCGCCAAGACCGATCACCAAAGGCGCATTTCGACGAGCCGCCAAGACAACATCTGGCTGGTCTTCGTGCACCACAAGAATTGTGAAAGCGCCGTGCAAACGGTTGACCACAGTCCTGAAGGCGACAACCAAGTCGCCAGCCTTGTCGTATTCACGCGCAATCAAATGCGCTGCAACTTCGCTGTCGGTGTCTGAAGCAAAGCGAGTGCCCTCAGCCAAAAGTTCTGCTTTTAGTTCAGAGAAGTTTTCAATAATGCCGTTGTGGATCAGCGAAAGTTTTTCGCGGGTTCCGCCAAGGTGTGGGTGAGCATTTCCGTCGGTCGGCGCCCCGTGAGTTGCCCAACGAGTGTGGCCAATACCAATGTGAGAAACCGGAATTGGGTGGGAATCAATTTCGCCAATTAGGTTAACTAATTTCCCAGCCTTCTTACGAGTCTGGAGATGCCCTTCGGAAATAACCGAAACACCGGCTGAGTCGTAACCGCGGTACTCCAAACGGCGAAGTCCACCAATCAACACATCGACGGTCGATTTCGGGCCTACGTAGCCGACAATTCCACACATAACTACCAATTTACGCCACAATTGATTACTGATGGCTGAAGACAGAGAAGCACAACCTGGCGCGGAACTTTCCCCCTTTGTCGTTGTCTCTAGGCAGGATTGGGCTGAACTCGGACGCACCACCGAACAGCCACTGACTTCCGATGAAATTACACAAATTCAAGGACTTGGAGATGTTCTCGATATCCAAGAAGTCGCCGATGTTTATCTTCCGCTAAGTCGACTGCTAAACCTGTATGTTTCGGAAACTCAAAGCCTGCACTCGACTACCAGCAAGTTCCTCGGCGAGCGCGCCAAGCGAGTTCCGTTCATCATCGGAGTAGCCGGTTCTGTAGCTGTGGGCAAATCCACGGTTGCCCGATTGCTCAAGGAACTTCTTAGTCGCTGGGAAGGAACCCCAAAGGTTGCTTTAGTAACCACCGACGGCTTCCTCTACCCGAACGCCGAACTAGAGCGCCGAGGCTTGATGGCTCGCAAGGGTTTCCCGGAAAGCTACGACCGAAAGGCGTTGCTTCAGTTCGTAAGTGACATCAAGTCGGGTAAAGACCACGTTGAAGCTCCGGTCTATTCTCACCTCGCCTACGACCGACTGCCTGGCGAAACCGTTTCGATTGACGAACCCGATGTGGTGATCGTCGAAGGCCTAAATGTTTTACAGACACCGGAAAAAGACCAACCGCTGGCACTGAGTGATTTCTTCGACTTCAAAATTTATGTCGACGCCGAGGTGGCGGACATCAAAAGTTGGTACCTCAGCCGCTTTGAAAAACTTCGTGCCGGAGCATTCACCAACCCGAAGAGTTACTTCCACCGCTATGCAGAAATGGAAGCAGCCGAAGCTATGGCGACTGCTGAAAGTTTCTGGGAGAACATCAACCTACCCAACCTGAACGAAAACATTTTGCCAACACTTTCGAGGGCAACACTTGTTCTCCGAAAGGGTTCAAACCACGCGGTTGAGCGAGTGCTTCTTCGTAAGTCCTAAATAGCTAGTTGCTTGGTTACAACTCGGGCGATGCGATCAGCCCAGCCCTGAGCCTGGCCCATTTCGGCGGCTTCAACCATTACGCGAATAACCGGTTCAGTTCCACTTGCACGCAAAAGCACTCGACCGGTTTCACCGAGCTCGGCTTCGGCTTCCTTCACGGCAGCTTGCACAACTTCATCGCCAACGCGAGCGCGGTCGACGCCCTTTACGTTGATTAGCACTTGAGGGTAAATCGAAATTTGGTTGGCCAGCTCTTGAAGAGTCTTACCCGACTTAGCAACCTCTGCCATCACGCGCATGCCCGTAAGCACGCCATCGCCGGTGGTTGCATAGTGACTGAGAATAACGTGACCACTCTGCTCGCCACCGAGCGTGTAGCCGTTTTCGCGAATCTCTTCGAGCACATAGCGGTCGCCAACTGCGGTTTCCAGCATGGTAATACCGGCTTCCTTCATGGCAATCTTGAGTCCGAGATTACTCATGACGGTTGCTACCAAAGTGTTTCGAGCCAGTTCGCCACGGGCCTTCATGCTTAGAGCAAGTATCGCCATGATCTGATCGCCATCGACGATTGCGCCGGTGTGGTCAACCATTAGGCAGCGGTCGGCGTCACCGTCGTGGGCAACCCCGGCATCTGCTTTGTGCTCAAGCACGGCAGCCTGAAGAGCGCTTAGGTGAGTTGATCCGCAACCTTCGTTAATGTTGATGCCGTCTGGGTCGGCGCCAATCACAATCACTTTGGCGCCAGCGTCGCGGAAAGCGTCTGGAGAAACGCTGCTGGCGGCGCCATTGGCGCAGTCGACCACAATGGTCAGACCATTCAGTTTGTTGGGAAGTGACTTCAAAAGGTGAACCAGGTATCGGTCTTCAGCATCGGCAAATCTGGTGACGTGGCCAACTGCAGCGCCGATTGGTAGCAATGGTTCTTGCTCTAAAGCAGCTTCAATGGCGTC
>JALQVK010000130.1 GCA_023260375.1 Rhodoluna sp.
AACATCGCCCTCAACGAGCAAGCCAGCGACGCCCTGTGCCGCGGCACCGGCAATCAATTGCTGAACAATTGCCAGATACTGCGCTTCGGTTAGCGGGCCTTCAGCTACTGGAACTGGCTGACCTTTGACCAGCGCGAAAATTGATGGCGAAGTTTTCACACCAAAGGCCTGCGCGACGCGAACATCGGTAGTTGAGTTCACGCGAGCCAACATAAGCTTTCCAGCCTGAGCCCTGATTACCTGTTCCAACACGGCATCTGGAAAGGTCTCGAAGAATTCAATAACCACCGGCACGGTTCCGGAAACCTTGACCAGCGACGGCAAAGTGCTCTCGGTAACCTGAGTTACAAAGTTTGGAACTTTCAATGTGGTTACTTGGGAGTTGGCTGGAGCCTTCAGTTTTGACAGATCCATGCCACCGGTTAGCGACATTAGAGCGACTTCACTTTCAGAAGTCCCGCCTGCCAGCCCAAAAGCCTGATCTTGCTGGTTTGTCCTACCGAAGGAACGTAGAACAACAGCATGTCTCCGTAAGTTGAGACAACGCCCTTGATAGAACCCTTCGCACCCAAAGCCACCTGCTCCAGAGCGTTTACGGTGATACCGGAATTGCGCTTGGTTGGCTTAATAGTGGTCACGTCTTTCATGTAAACAGCAACTAGGGCTCCGCCGTCTGCAGTTGCTAAGGCAAGTGGTTCCGGATCCGCCAAAATGTGCTCGTACTTCAACTTCGCCTTCGTAAGAGATTTAATTTGCTCTTGTTGAATTTTTGAAATCTGGGTGTAGAAGCTGTCATCGGTGAGGTTGAACTTACCGAATGAGGTTGACTCCGAGCCGCTATTGATAACCTCACCGTAGATGGTGGTTAGATTCAAAGGAGTTTCTGCCAGATAGGCGGAATCTTTATCGACCGGTACTGCGCCAACCTCAACCGCTGGAACTTCCGGCAATTTCACTCCAGAAATCAGAGTGGTGTTGTACCAAACCTGATATTGCTGGCGAGGTGCCATCTGGCGAAGCACCAACAGAGTTGGCAAACGTTTCTTGCTAACACCTGTGACCACCATGAGGGTTCTAGGCCAGCTGTCGGTTGCAGCTGGAAGGCTGAGAGTAAGCGGAGAAGCATAAATTGGCTCGATAACCGGGGCTTTGGTGGAGTGCTTAACGAGATTGTAGGCGGCCGAACGCATCTCGAGGGCAGGTCCAAAAAACCTTGGAAGAAGTTGGGCACTGTTATGTGCCGTGTCGGCACCCTTCGCAATTGTCGTGACCGAGGTAATGATTCGGCGAATTTGACCAAGTTGAAGAGCCGCTGGTTTTGCATCGGTTGCAGTGTTGGTTTCAGGTTTCGGGGTTGGAGCAGTTGCGGCCGGAGTGCAACCGGTTACCAGACCGACCACAACGAACGATGCTGGAATCCACGAGTAATTTCTCCCAGCGACCCGGCGACCGCGCTTTGGCAATGAGGACTCACGGCGCTTTGGGCGAGAACGAGGCCCTTGAGGAGCTTTAGGTAGGCGACGACGCGGACGACGAGAGTTTCGAATGCTTCTGAAAAGCAGGATGTTGTAAATGAAAGTCGCAACAAGAAGTGCTTCTCCCGAATACAGGAAAATGTTCGACGGAGTCAGGTCGTAGTTTCTCTGCCATTCAATCGTCAGTTTGTTTGGGGCAGGGGCAAGACCATCTCCAGCGATTAAAACCGCTGCCTCTTCCGAGGAATCAATCTTGGCCGAAACCTTTGATGTTGAAGTGCGTTCGGTGCGCCAGAGGTCAGAACCAGTTGGGTTTGCGGAAGCTTCAACGCCTTCAAGTGAGGTGTAATTCAATTTCTTGGTCTTTGGGTCGATACCTATTTCGGTCTTCGATGAACCGGCAATCCATGCTCGTAGATCCGATTCGCGTCCAGAAGCTAAAAATACTTTGCCAGTGCCGGAAGCCTTGATCACTGGAGTGCCCGAATGAAGTTTCAAAACCGCATTGGGAACGATGAGCAGCGGTCTAGCTGCATCAACAGTTACCGACATCGCCTTGGTTTCTTCGGGTGCCCAAATCGTTCGTTCGGCGATTCCAACCAGGATTAAAGCCGTGGAAAGGAAGAACATTGCGACCGCAATGATAATTCGCATGGCTATCCAATCGGGGTAAACTTGTGGCTTGGGGCAGGCTTCCAAGTCTACCAAAACACCTAGGAGCTACTTTTGAGCGTGGACGGCAACGAATTCGCAATCGCGATGCGCGGCTATGACCGTGAAGCTGTTGACGAAGCCATTCGCGTGCTCCGCAAAGAACTTTTGCAGGTGAATGCTCAGAACGCCCAACTTGCCTCTGAACTGCGTGAGAAAAACGAAATTGCTGCTCAACTTCAGTTGCGATTGAACGAAAGTGAAGCGCCTAACTACGCTTCGGTTGGTACCCGAGCCGCCCTGATTTTGAGTACCGCTGAAGAGCAATCGCTTCGTATTGTCCAGGATGCCGAAATCGAACGCGAACGCATTCTTGCCGATCTAGAAGGTGAGTTGGCAGACCTTCGCGAAGAAGCCAAAAACTACTATGACTCCCTCGTTTCCGAGGCCGGTCGTCGAGCCGAACGTTTACAGTCCCAGGCCAAGGCCGATTACGACCAGGCTCTAAAGGAAGCTACGGCAGCCGCCAACGACATCGTTGATGAAGCGACCCGTGAGGCTGGTTCGATTCGCGGAAATATTGCCACCGAAGCCGCCCGCCTGCGCGCCACAACCAAGCGTGAAACCGAACTCATGAAGGCTGAAGCAGCCAGAAAGCTTAGCGAACAGCGCCTGATTGAATTCCGCAAACTAAACAAGGAAGTCAACGTTGCCGCTGCCGAAGCATTGGTAAGTGAGCAATTCCGGATTGACCTTGAACTTGAACTAACCGGTCGACGCGCCGAGGCTGAAACCGAATACCTTCGCAAACATCAGGAAGCGGTAGCGGCAACTCAAAAATACCTTGACGAAGCACAGAGCTCCCTGGCGACCGCTAAAGTCCGTGCTAACGCGGCCAGATTGGAAGCCGAGACCCTTGAAGCGGCAGCCAAGTCGGTCAACAAAAGAACTCGCGATGAGGCCAAACTAAAAGCCGAGGAAATCCTGGTGAATGCCGAAGCCGAGGCTAGAGCGATTATTGCCGAAGCCGAAACTAAGGCCCGTGGTGAGGTTCGCCGACTGAAGGCAGCTCTTGGGAAACTAAACAGCGAACGCGATGCTGTTTCGATCTACCTCAAAAACCTGCGTGCTGTTATTGATACTGCTGAACAATCGATTGCCGAGTAAAATGAAAATTTCAAACGCTTTTGAGGTCGGCTTTCTCGGTGGTCTGGGCGTCCTGGCGGCAATTATGGTGGGACAATCACTCACCACGTTGGCAAGCATCCTCACCTACATGGCCGCAGCAATTTTTATTGCGCTCGGTCTAGACCCACTGGTGAGAAAACTTGAGGGTCGCGGTCTAAGACGAAGTGTCTCAATCATGATTGTGGTGCTCTCCATCTTGGCCTTGGCCACGGCACTTTTGGTTGCGGTAATTCCAACTGCAATCGAAGAAACCGGAGTTTTATTCTCTTCGGCTCCAGCGCTGTTGCAAAACGTCAGTTCGCTGCCGATTGTGGAGTCACTCGATGCGCAGTTCAATGGCGCCATCGGAAATTCAATCAATGGTGTTGCCACCTACCTCAGCGATTCCAAGAATTGGCCGACCATGCTCGGTGGAGTGGTTCAAGTTGGTATCAGCCTGGTCAACGGTCTAGTCGGATTCGTAGTTATTGTGACTCTAAGCCTCTATTTCATGGCTTCTCTAGGGAGATTCAAGAAATTCGTTTACGCCCTCGTACCAGCTAGTAAGAGAACTAAATTTTCAGCCATCTCGGAAGAAGTCGCAGCGTCAGTTGGTCGCTACGTTGGTGGACAAGCAACGATCGCCAGCATT
>JALQVK010000193.1 GCA_023260375.1 Rhodoluna sp.
CAAGGACCCGCTGTATCCTGCCTTAAAGTTTGCAAAGTTAGCGACCATCGGTGCGAAGACTTCTCGCATCGCGACCGATCTCATATCGGTCTCCGTTCCCGATGTTGCGAGCGTAAATGTCGTTGATGGAACACTGTTCGCGGCCTGAGAACCGAATGAAGCAGCCATCAGAACTCCGGCTGTAGCCAGCGCCGTGGGGTGATTGAGTTTCAGGAACATGCGGGTGGTGTTGGCTTTGCGTTCAAATTCTTCGTTCACTTTGCCACAACTGAAACCGAACACCGTGAGAGCGATGTCTGCTTCCTCTGGCTTCACCTTGGTCACAAACCCGCGGTCTTCAACTTTGACGATGTCGCGAAGCGCTTCGCGTCGCTGCCAAATTTGGAAACAGGTCTTTAGGTTGTTTCGCTGACTGATTAGCGTGTGAGTGTCGTCGACGTAATCGATGGCCAGGTCTTCGTCATGGATGAGATGAAATCGACGATCGAGACGGTTCATAACCGACCACTTACGCCACGAACGCGGAACGATGAACGCGATGAATTCGCTGTGGTCGGCAGCGCGATTAAAGAATGGGATGCTGAGTGAATTGTTGCGACCAAATGGCGGGTTCGAAATCGTCACCGCGTCTTTGAGCCTGAGATTGGTGGCCAGGTAGTCGGCTTTGCCAACGTCATTGTGCTTTGGTTCGATGTCCACGCTGAGCACCTTTTTCGCGCCAGCCGCCTTGGCCGCCTCAACGAAAGCGCCGGTTCCACCAGCCGGTTCCAACACCGTGCGGGAAGAAAAGTCGGGAACCAGCTGTTTCACTTTAGAGACCAGAACACTTGCCAGCTCACGCGGCGTGTAGTACTGCTCTTTGCCGGTTACGCGCCTGTTGCCAGGTTTGGCGCGCGCAGTTACTACCGACTTAGGGGACATGTATCTAGGCTAGCAAGGTAGGAGAATTCGTGACTAAATCATCTGAGCCAGAGCTCGTTATTCGCGCCAAGGGTTTGCGTAAAACCTATGGTGATTTTGTTGCCGTAGCCGGCATCGACTTCGAGGTAAAGCGTGGAGAAGCCTTTGGTTTACTGGGCCCGAACGGTGCCGGTAAGTCCACGACGATGCGCATGATTACCTCTACGCTTCAGCGCACCGAGGGTGAACTAACAATTCTTGGAAAAGACCCAGACAAGTTTGGTCCGGAAATTCGAGCTCACCTTGGCGTTGTGCCACAGCAGGACAACCTTGACCGACAGCTCACAGTTTGGGAGAACATCCTTGTTTACGGCCGCTATTTTGGCCTCAGTCGTAAGTTCTTGAAAAACAAAATCGAGGAACTGCTCGCATTCGCGCAGTTGGAAGAAAAGCGCAATGTGAAGAGCGAAGAACTTTCCGGCGGTATGAAGCGACGTCTAACCATCGCTCGCGGACTAGTAAATGAGCCGGAAATTTTGCTACTCGACGAACCAACCACCGGCCTCGACCCTCAGGCTCGTCACGTTCTCTGGGACAGACTTTTTCGCCTAAAAGAACTTGGCGTAACCCTGGTTCTCACCACTCACTACATGGATGAAGCGGAACAGCTCTGCGACCGCCTAATCGTCATGGACAAAGGCCAGATCATGGCTGAAGGTAGCCCAGCACAACTCATCAAGGACTATTCGAGCAAAGAGGTTCTAGAAGTAAGATTTGGCTCCGCCGGAAATTCGAACGCAGCCAAGAAATTACAAAAAGTTGGCGACCGAATTGAAGTCTTACCAGACCGCATTCTGATCTATTCGTCGAATGGCGAAAAGGTTTTGGAGCAACTCACCAAGATGGGCCTGAAGCCGGTTACCTCTCTAGTTCGTCGTAGTTCCTTGGAAGACGTTTTCCTTCGCCTAACCGGTAGAACTTTGGTCGATTAATGTCCGACGTCTTTTCAAATTGGCAAGGTGCGGCCAAACTGGTCGACCCTCGCAAGCCTGCTCGTTGGGGTTCGTTTTATGTAGCACTGGCTCGTGGTCGAGAGTCGTTCAAATGGTGGATGCCAATGATTGCCTATGGCATCGGTCACCCGGTGCTTTATCTAATGAGTATTGGTATCGGTCTGGGTAGCCTGGTCTCCAAAAATCTTGGGCTAGTCGACGGCGTGCCATATTTAACCTTCCTGGCGCCGGCGCTACTAATGGCTAGTGCTCTTCAGGCTGCCGTCGATGAAACCTCGTTCGTGGTGTTGCAAGGCTTCAGCTGGGAGAAGTCGTTCCATGCCATGAATCAGACTGCAATCGGCGGACGCCAGATTGCCAACGGACTGATGCTCTATGCGATGTTCCGCGTGATCATAAATTCAATCGTTTACGGCGTGATTTTGGTTCTATTCGGAGCTCTTTCGTGGGAATCAATTCCAGGCTTAAGTTTGCTGGCATTACTCTTGGGAACCTGTTGGGGCTATGTCTTCATGGCATACGCCAGCTACATTCACGAAGAAGGCGACATGCTGGTGTTGGCTATGCGCTTTATCGTGGCACCAATGTTTATGTTTTCAGGAACGTTTTACGAACTAAAAAACATGCCGGAATTGGTTCAAAACATTGCTTGGGCCTCGCCGCTTTGGCACGGAACAGAATTGGCTAGAAGCCTCAGTTACGGTTCTTCTGACCCATACACTTTTTGGCACTACGCGGTGCTTCTGGGCTACGGACTAATTGGAGCGGCTTTTGCCTACCCTCAGTTCATGAAGAGGCTGAGCCGATGAGTTTTATCAATGCTGCGATTACGCTCGCCGAACGTCGTTCCGGGAAATTCGGCTCAAGTATTTTTGCCGGCCGACCTGGCACCGTTGCCGAGCGCAATCTGAGGACCCTTCGTTCCAGCAGCGGGCTCACTTTCGCGGCTGGCTTTGTGGAGCCGGTTCTGTTTCTAATTGCTTTTGGTTACGGAGTTGGTGGAATGGTTGGAACCATCACCGATCACGGCAAAACTATCTCCTACGCTGCCTACATCATGCCGGCTCTGCTTGCGACGAGTGCCATGAACGGAGCCATCTTCGACAGTACCTGGAACGTCTATTTCAAGATGCAGTTCGCAAAGCTCTATCAGGGAATGCTGGCCACCAGTTTGGGCACCTTAGATGTCGCACTCGGTGAAATCGGTTGGGCGATGTTCCGCGGTTTCGTTTACGCCATTGGTTTCGTCACTGTAGTTGGAGCACTTGGACTTTTGCCGTCCTTTGGAGGAGCACTATTAGCAATTGCCGCCGCTGGGATTGTCGCGTTTGCCTTTGCCTCGATTGGAATGGGCATTACCAGTTATGTGAAAAGCTTCCAACAATTAGACATGGTCACATTCCTGTTGCTGCCAATGTTCTTATTCTCGGGAACCCTCTTCCCGCTTAGTATCTTCCCTGAATGGGCTCAGGTCCTGATCAACGCGCTGCCACTGCGGCAAGCAATTGACCTGGTGCGCGACTGCATGAACCTGAACCTCAGCTGGTCGCTGTTGGGCCACGTTTCATACTTCGCGGTAATGATAATCGGCGGACTGTTTTTCACAACCCGCCGATTAACTGCCTTGTTCTTGCGCTAGTTACTACTACTTAGCAATAAGGATTGGGCCAAGCACTGCTAGACAGATGTTTAGGGTGGTTAGACCGGCGATTGCAGGTACAACCCACTTTGCGGTCTTTTCCTTCTTGTTGTATCCGTAAGCGATGAAGAAGATTGCTGTGATCACAATGCTCTTAACACCTAGGACCCAGTTGTTGATCTGTTCGGTTGTTTCAACCATTGGTACAAGAGCTGCCAGTGCGAAACCGGTGACCAGCATTAGCCATGCACCGTGAAGAATACCTGCGTTGATCTTCATGCCAGTTCCCCAGTCTTTTAGCTGGTAGAAGAAGCCGGATAGAAGGGCTCCAATACCAACTAAGTGGAGGATTAGAGCAATTTTTGTTGTTAGTTCCATGGCTTTAGTCTAGCCATCTGGACCGCAGCTTCAACAGCCTCGGCACCCTTGTCTTCCGACGAACCTTCAAGCCCAGCACGGTCTAGAGCCTGCTTTTCGGTGTCAACTGTTAGCAAGCCAAAACCGATTGGAACACCTGAATCAAGCTGAACGCGGGTTAGGCCATCGGTGGCCGCGTTGCACACATATTCGAAGTGAGGGGTTCCACCGCGAATGACTACACCCAGGGCAATTACCACCTCGGCGCCGTCTTCAATCGCGTACTGAGCACCCAAAGGAAGCTCGAAAGCGCCCGGCACTCGCATGATTGAGTAGACATCGTTGCCGGCTGCCTTCAAAGCGCGCTCGGCTCCAGCGAGTAGACCCTCGGTGATTTCGGTGTGCCAAGAGGTGACCACAATAGTGACCGCCAAACCCGTTGCGTCAATTTGAAGTTTTGGTGCTCCCGCTCCGCTCATTAGTTGCCCGCCTTTACTTCGCCAATGATGTGGCCCATCTTTTCACGCTTGGTTTCGAGGTAACCAATGTTTTCAGTCGCCAAACCAGTGATAACTGGAACATATTCGTTTACTGGGATACCTGCATCAATTAGGAAGTTGCTCTTGGCAGGGTTGTTGGTCATAAGTCGAACACTGGTAACACCAAGGTCGCGCAAGATTGACACGGCAGCACCGTATTCGCGGTTTTCCGATGGCAGACCAAGTGCTAGGTTTGCCTCAACTGTGTCGAGACCCTGCTCCTGCAGAGCATAGGCCTTCAGCTTGTTTAGAAGACCAATACCACGGCCCTCCTGACCGCGCAGATAGATCACAACACCACCCTTAGGGTCGTTCGCGATCTTGTCTAAAGCAAAGTCCAGCTGCGGACCACATTCACACTTCAACGAACCGAACGCTTCACCGGTGATGCACTCCGAGTGCATACGAACCAGGACGTCGTCGCCGGTTGGATTGCCAGAAATAATGGCTACGTGGTCGGCGGTGGTTTTGATGTCGTAGTAACCACGCAACCGGAAATTACCGTGAGTGGTTGGCACCTTCGCCTCTGCTTCAAAACGAATTCGGTTGGTCGGGTTGTGGCTCTGATCAATGTCGTGAGTTTTTAGGTACTCAACAATCTGTTCAATTGTGATGACTGGAAGTTCCTCACGGATTCCGGTGTCAATTAGTTCTGGTAGTCGCATCATGCTCCCATCCTCGTTAACCATTTCTCCGATGACCCCCACCGGAGTTAAACCTGCAAGCTTAAGTAGATCCACCGCTGCTTCGGTGTGGCCAGGGCGACCAATAACACCCTGGTGGTGAGCGCGTAGCGGAACCATGTGACCCGGGCGAATCAGCGATTCCGCTGACGACATTGGGTCGGCCAAAGTGCGCGCCGTCAAAGCGCGGTCGTAAGCCGAAACACCGGTCGATTCGCGAGCAGTGGCATCCACGGTAACCGTGTAGTTGGTGCGGTGTGGGTCCTGATTGTTTTGAATCATGAGTGGAAGCTCGAGTTCATTAGCGCGGGCGTCCTCCATAGGAACACAAAGGAACCCGGTGGTGTTGCGAACAATCCACGCCATCCACTCTTCCGTTACCATCTCGGCGGCAATGATGGCATCGCCTTCGTTCT
>JALQVK010000013.1 GCA_023260375.1 Rhodoluna sp.
CAATAGTTCGAACAAAGCCGCAATAATAATCGGATGGGTATTCGGAATTATTCAAATTGCTGCAGTTATTTGGGTCATAAATCAATCAGTGCAAGCGAATCTTGATTCGATAAGAAATCAGGCTTTCTGCGACTATTCATCAATGTGTTAGCAGCTAGATTCTGACCCGAAAGCACGTCAACCGCAATCCAACAGGTGGATTAAATAAGTTACAAATGTGCACTCGCTGTTCGCCGAGAAACTTTTGCAGGATCCGACTTTAGGAAAGAACTTTCTTCACAACACTTGATTTGAGATTCATCGCTCCGAAGCCGTCGACTTTAGCGTCGATGTCGTGACCATCCGGGCCGTTGACGAGACGAATGTTGCGAACCTTGGTTCCAACCTTAATTGAGGTGGACGAGCCTTTAACCTTTAGGTCTTTGATGATGGTTACGGTGTCGCCGTCTTCGAGGATATTGCCGACGGCGTCCTTGATGACCTTTACTTCTTCTGCTACATCAACTTCTTGGGTCCACTCGTTGGCACATTCAGGGCAGACGAGCAGTGAGCCCATTTCGTATGTGTAAGGGCTTTGGCATTTTGGGCATGCTGGTAGTTCGCTCAAAGGTTTTTCTCCGCCCAGATCTGAATTGCGTCGTAGTGGTATTTGCCAAGACCGATGGCGACGGCCTCATAGGTTTCTTTGTAGGGACTCGGCAAGATGTAGCTCATAGCCAGGGATTTGTAGGCCTCTTTGGATGGCGTCCAGAATTTGGAAACGAAGTCGTAGTGCTTCTTAACCAGTTCTTGGACTTCTGGATTGGCTGGGTTGATGCCTTGGTTCATGGCTTCTGCAAACGATTTGGTAATCTCGCTGAACTCGAGAGTGAACTGGTTGGTTTGCTGCTCGGTGTAATTGTTTTGGTACTGACCTGCGTGAATACCTAACGGATCTGAATTACTCATCGCTGTAGATACTCCAAGGCGGTTGGTTTTCCTTCACTGGCTGGCTGCTGACCAATCAGTTCCAGCCAAACGATTATTCTCTGTCGGTTAGTCCATTTTGGGTGACAGCTCGTCAAAGTCATGTATTTACCGCCGGGATGAGCGCCGTTTAGTCGCTTTGGAACTTTACTTATGACGTCAATTTCGCTGGGATCAACTATTGCGGTTTGTAGGTATTTGTAAGTGAACCAATTGTCATTGGTTTCCACGAAAACCAAATCTCCGGCAGTAAGTGTGTCGATCTTGTTGAATGGTGCTCCGTGACTGGTTCGATGAGCGGCCACTGCGAAATTACCCTCTTCTCCAGGCCATTGGCTTGAAAGGTAATGGCCAGGACCAATTTTGTTCAAGGTGATTTTCTGAAAAGTGCCCTGTCCGATTAGTCGTTCATAGCTTTTTCCAAACCTTGGGATATAGATTTTGCCAAAGACGTGACCCTGCTTTAGTTTTTTGGAAATAGGTTCAAACTTGTCGACCGAGCTCGAGGTTCCTTGAACATATGTTTTGGATGTTTGTTCCTGTTGATTTGAAACCAGAGGGTCGTTGATGAAAATTTGCCAAACCGCGTAAAGCATCACAACCATTCCAGCAGTGATCAGGATCTCCCCCAAGATGCTCAGTCTTGTTGTTTTGAGTGGTGCAACTCGTTTACCCATTTATGGACGGGTCCTCTGAAATCAGCGCGTCCACTGCTGGGAAGACTAGGAAAAACAGTATTGAAATGACGATCATTGCAAGGAGCACCAGTTGAACTGTCTTGGCGAATTTTCCGCCGGGCAGTTTCCTAAATAGGGCTGAATACATGTGTGATTTTCTCGCAAAATCGTTTAAATTTAGAATGTTCGTCTAAACGAACACAGTTAGATTTCTTGGGTTTTAGCACGCTTAACCTTCGAAAATCGAATCATCTGAGGGTAAATGCAGCTAACCGGATTTAAGGATAACCCAGGGAGCCTAAAGCGACTCTGGGCATTTCTGACAATCTCGTTTTTGACGCTCTTGATGGTTGGAGTTGGATCAACTGCCCAGGCGGCAATTTCCTACGGTGTTCAAGCCAAGATTTATTCTGGCTACACGGGTGGCGAAGCAGTTCGACCGATGGACAATCCTAGTGTTGTCAGCAATTACTCACTCTGTAAAACGGAAACGTTGAGCTCAATTAACGCCGTCTACGGAAACGGTGACATCGAAGGCTGTGGCTCCGATCAAATCCTTATTCACTACACGGGTTACCTTTACTCCCCTGTGGCAACCAGTTACAGTTTTCAGGCGAACTCCGACGACGGGTTTTGGGCCAAGGTTGGCTCTCAGGTAGTTGTAAATAACTGGCAGGTTCAGGGTTGTGTTCCAAGCCCGGAAAGCTCCAGTATCACCTTCTCCGCCGGCGAATACAAACCATTTGATGCTTGGTACTACGACGGAGGTTGGGGTGCTTGCTCGCAGTTCTTGTACACACCAGCCGGCGGTGACACCGCGATTGTTCCTGAAACAATGTTCACCACAACGAACTATGTGGCGGCGAACTTCACCGATACCGCCATCGACGGTCAAGTGCTAAAAGGCACCGCTTACTCGGCTACCGTTCACGCTGCAGGATCCGGAACTGTCACCTATTCAGTTTCTTCAGGATCTTTGCCGCCTGGCATCAACTTGAACAGTTCAACCGGAGCACTTTCTGGAACGCCAACATCGGCTGGAAGTTACGGCTTCACAATTAGGGCGCGTGCCAACGATTCCGGTGTTGTGTCTGAAGACACCTCCGGTGCACTATCAATCGTCGTCTGTTTAGATACTTCAATAACCACACCTCTTCAAGATTCAACGCTTTGGCTGACCGAAGCTTTCAGTGATCGCATCATTTTTGGCGGTTACCCCCTACCTACAGTTACTAAAGTTTCTGGCACACTTCCGCCAGGAATAACCCTGTCCGGAAATGGAACACTCAGCGGAACACCAACTGCGCCCGGAACCTACTCCTTCAAGCTCCGAGGTACCAACACCTTTGATTTCACGGACAGCCCAACATACACATTCATCGTGGAACCAGCTCCCCTGTTCACAGCGGGTTCTAATTACAGTTCAACAACCGTTTACGGGTCTTCGGTTAGTCACACCCCAACTGTGCTCGGCCACGGACTGACATTTTCAATGACTGGAGCACTTCCAGCCGGAGTAAATCTAAACACGCAAACCGGAGCTCTAACTGGGAGCGCAAACGAAGCCGGCCGATTCACGTTTAGGGTAACTGCCACAAACCGAAGCGGTTCCGCACTTGCGACCGCTTCGACCATGACGGTGAACCAGGGGCCAACTCTAACGGCCACTTCGGTATCGACATCACTCACCAAGAATTCGACCTACAGTTACACCTTTGAAGCAACCGGCTATCCGGCACCAGCATTTGAACTCGAAAGTGGCAGCCTGCCAACTGGTTTGACTCTAAATAGTTCGGGTCTCCTCACCGGAAAGCCAACAGCCGTTGGGAACTTCACCTTTACCCTTCGTGCCTTGAATGGCTTTGGAGGCAACTGGTACAGCGACTCGGTGACTAAAACTATTAGCGTCACAGGAGCACCGGTTTTCACCGATAACGAAAACTACAGCGATACCGTGAATGCTGGAAGCTCCTATTCACATATGCCCACCGTTTCTGGAGCAGGAGTTACCTACACGCTTGGTTCAAACTCCCATCTTCCAAACGGCGTAACCCTGAATACTGAAACCGGTGTGGTTAGCGGTCGACCAAGCCAGTCTGGAGAATTCACATTCACCGTGGTTGCAACTAACAGCTTGGGATCTGACACTTCAGCGCTGTCGAAACTCACGGTTCGAGCTGCGCCAGTCTTCACATCAAGTTCGCCATTAGTGCGTCTTACAAAAGGTGTCTCCTACTCTTACGACTTTGCTGCCAGCGGTTTTCCTGTGCCGACTTTCACGGTTTTCAGTGGTCACCTGCCGGCGGGATTAACTTTGGACACCGACGGCACTTTGCACGGAACCCCAACTGCTGGCGATGAGTACACCTTCACGGTTCGCGCTTCAAATGCTCTCGACACGGTTGATGTCACCAAAACCATTACTGTGATCCAACCTCCATATGCGATTGACGACACACTTCAGCTCCTAATCTTGGCTGGCGGCAACTATGCCGACGCGGTACATTTTGGTGGATACCCGGTTCCTACCTACGAAATAGTGGATGGAACATTGCCGCCCGGTTTGGAACTCAACACGGCCAGCGGTGCGATTACCGGACACCCAACGAACGGAGGACTTTACAACTTCAAGGTAAAAGCGACCGGTGGCGGAGCCTCGACCACAACCGACAACTTTGCCTTAGTGGTCAATCAAGGCCCGATTAAGTTTGATGACCTACTAGTGGCAACAACCGAACTTGGTAAAACTTACAGCGACGGCATTTCGGCAACTGGCTATCCTCTGCCAGGTTATTCACTCAAAACTGGGTCACTTCCAGCAGGTTTGAAATTGAATGCCCTGACCGGTGCAATTACCGGAACTCCGACATCGACCGGGGTCTACACATTTACTATTGATGCCACCAACCAAATTGGTGTTATTTCGTTCCCAGGGACTATCACCGTCCAGCAGTTACCGTTATTCCTTCGAGGTGACCTACCTGCAACAGTTCAACTTGGCGAATCGATAACTACCAGATTGGTCGCCAGCGGTTTCCCAACGCCAACCTTTGCCGTAACATCTGGTGCACTTCCTGACGGACTGTCCCTAGACCCCAACACGGGAGAAATTTCAGGAACTACGACCAATGGTGGAACTTATAGCTTCGTGGTTTCAGCAACTAATGATCTTGGTACGACGGCTTATAAAACCATTACCGTTGAAGTTCTTGGAGCCGAAACACAGATCGATGTATCCGCAAAAATCGGTGAAGTCGTCACCGGAAAAACAATTGCGATTGCGAGCGGTGGCCTCAAACCAACCGCTCCATACGAGGTAGTTCTCCGCTCAACTCCTCAAACTATCGCTTCCGGAAATGCCTCTGCCCAGGGAACCGTAGACGAGCAGGCCAAAATCCCAGCTGGGTTGGAGCCTGGCTGGCATTCAATTACCCTTACGTCACTCAAACCTGATGGAACCCCATTTGAAAAAGCGATCTACTTTCAGGTGACCGAAACCTTGATGCTTGAAGAGATTTCTCAGGTAGCCCCAACTGACAGCCAAAAGGCTGAAGCCTTAACCAATGACCCTGAGTTTTACGCAAAAATGGGAATCGATCCAGCCGGGACAGTAACTCCGGCCGCTGCGGCGGCTCAAGTAGAGCAAGTCACCTCGGTAGTGGCGTCGGTCGCTTTGGTTTCTGCTGCTGCAGCTGGAGCCGCAGCTGCAGCCGGTGCGGCAGCCAGCGCAGGAGGTGCGGCAGCTTCTGCTGGAGGGTCAACTGCCGGAGGAGCAGCCAGAGGAGGAAGCAGTTCTTCGGCAGGCGCCCGTTCAAGCGGTGGCGGAACTTCGTCTTCGTCATCGTCATCATCATCTAACTCTTCTTCAAGTTCATCCTCTGGATCGGCCAACGGAAGCGACGACTCGGATGGTGGCGACTACGGCAACCTAGAAGCCGAACACGACGACTTTGAGGCAGAATCCTCTGGCGCTGTTGACCGACTCAAACTCTGGAAATTTGCTGCGCTAACGGCGTTTGATAAGCCTTTAACCAACTGGATTGAACGAACTGCCCAAGTCTCCCCTGTGCTAAGCCGAATCTTGAATGATGGCTCTTATCTACGCGCACTCTTTGGTTCCGTAACCGGATTCGGCTATTTCGCTGCCGTGATTCTGGGAGTTGCAGCAGTGGACCCAAGCGCTGCGTCCCTGGCCACAAGCGGTCGAATTGTTGTCTTGGTTGCCATCATGGCCCTGGGGACACTAGATGCCTTATTCGGACTACTAGCCATGACTGCGTTTGTGATTACCTCGGTCACTTTCATGCCAGTGGCTGGCGTTGGTGACATGCGGTATCTATTAGCGATGTTCATTCTTGGATTCGCACCAAGCATCATGGCTACAACTTTCCGAAAAATCCGCAGGCCAGCAATCGAAAATCTGAGCGATGCTTGGGAGCGAATAATCGACCTGGCGCTAATCGGCTTCATTTCGGTGCTGACCGTAATGAGCTTGGTTGGTTCGGTTTCGGCTTTCGCGGGAGTCACAGTGCCACTGAGCCAAGACGTGAAACCAATTGCGCTAGCTATCGCCTCGGTTGCCCTAATTAGAGTCTTGGTTGAAGAATTCGCAGCAAAATTTGCACCAGAGCGACTCAACCGGCTAAATCCAACCGAAGTTCCCGGAACCTTCTTTTGGCAGCCGTGGGCTTCTCTGCTGCTCAAGGCCGGTGTTTTGATTCTCATGATCGGCGGCATGGTCGGCATGGGTTGGCACCTTTGGGTGGGAACTTTACTGATCTTCCTGCCTGGAATCATCGGCATGCTCTTTCCAGAACTCCCAACATTCAAATGGATTCATGAGTTCATTCCAGGTGGCGTCGGAGCACTCGCCTTTGCGACGCTCATTTCGTCTTGGAGTGGGCAAATCGTCAATGCGCTTCTCGGAAAGTCGGAGCTCTACGGTCAACTTTCGTTCATCCTGATTCCGCTACCGGTAATCCTGATAGCCATCATTGGAATGTTCGCAAAACAGGACGAAAAACTATGGCAACGTGTCAATAAAAAGTGGCTCTACATCGTCGGAGGAATCGCGGTATTTGTGTTCACAATTCAGGTGACCGACTTCTTCCCAACCATTTTCAGTTAGGGAATTCTTCTGAACCGCACGCGGTTAGTCTAGATAGAGCAAACACAGGAGTATCAAATGCATCGTCTTGCAAAACTCAGCCTCGCAAACCGTTCGGTTGTGGCACTAATCACCATAATTATTGCCGCGTTCGGTGTAATTTCCCTCGGAGGCTTGAAGCAAGAGCTGATCCCATCATTTGAAACCCCTCAAGCCGCGATCATCACGACTTATCCTGGAGCCTCTGCCGGTGTTATCGATAAGCAGGTAAGCCAAAAAGTTGAGGCACAGGTTCGAACCCTGGACGGACTAGTAACCACCACCTCAACCTCGCAAAACAACCTGTCCATTGTTCGCGTTGAATTTGAGTACGGAACCACCACAGCAAAGGTAAAAGAAAACCTCAATGCTGCAATTGCTGCGGTCGAGGCATCTCTACCTTCTTCCGCGAAAGCAAAAGTTGTGGCTGGAAGTTTCGACAGCGTACCAATCATCTCTCTTGGAATTTCAAGTTCCGACAACGAAAAACTCGGGCCAATTCTTGAAGATGCAGCACCAACCGTATTCGGAAACATCGAAGGCGTTCGTGACGTCACCGTTTCTGGAATGAAGGTAAAACGAGTCAACCTAAAACTTGACACCGCATTGCTTACCAAGGCTGGCCTCAGTCAGCAGTCGGTTACCACAGCTCTTCAGCAGAGCGGTTTTGTTCTTCCAGCCGGCAGCATCCGTGACGACAAAGGTGAACTGTCAATTCAGATTGGAACTCCTGTTGAAGGAATAGATGCGCTGAAAAAGATTGCGCTAGTTCCTTCGAGCACATCTTTCTTTGCAACCACCATCACCCCGATGGGCCCGGTCACCGCGCCTGCGAACCCTAAGGTTTACACCATTGGAGACGTAGCTAAAGTCACCTACGACTACGCTCCGGTCACCACCATCTCTCGAGTGAACGGCAAAGAGGTTTTGGCCGTAACCGTCACCAAGACTCAGGACGGAAACACCGTTACTGTTGCCCACGGCGTCGAAGACAGAATCGACGACCTGAAGGCCAAAATTGGCTCAGATGTTGAAGTCGTTACGATTTTTGAACAGGCGTCATTTGTTGAGAAGTCCCTTGAGCAGCTTTCCACGGAAGGTTTGCTAGGTCTCGGCTTTGCCATCATCGTAATTTTGGTTTTCCTACTCTCGATTCGTTCCACTCTGGTAACAGCAATTTCGATTCCAACTTCAGTTCTGATCACTTTCATCGGACTGAGCGGACTGGGTTATTCGCTAAACCTACTCACGTTGAGTGCACTGACCATTGCCATCGGACGAGTGGTTGACGACTCGATTGTGGTCATCGAGAACATCAATCGCCACCTTTCCTACGGTGAACCCAAGAAGAAAGCAATCCTGGGTGCTGTTAAAGAGGTTTCTGGCGCAATCACCGCGGCAACCATCACAACTGTTGCCGTTTTCGCTCCAATTGCACTTGTTGGTGGCCTGGTTGGAGAACTGTTCCGTCCGTTCTCATTTACTTTCTCAATTGCACTTATTGCGTCGCTCTTCGTGTCGCTAACCATTGTTCCGGTCGTCGCTTTCTGGTTCCTCAAGAGCCCTGCTGAGCAGACCTTCAAGAGTGAAGCTGCCGCAAAGAAGCACGCCATTGAGGTTCGAGAGCTTGAGGAAGCCAAGGAACGCAAGAGTATTCTCCAGCGAGGTTACCTACCAGTCATTCGAACAACTCAGAAGCACCCGGTGATTACGGTAGTGGCCAGCTTCATTATCTTGATCATGACCTTCAGCATTTCAGGGCTTCTAAAGTCAGACTTCATCGGAAGCTCAGGTTCCAGCTCGGTTATTGCAAACCAGACCTTGGAATCTGGTGCAACATTGCAGCAGCAGTCAGATGCAGCAGCCAAAGTTGAAAAACTGATTCTCGCCGACGACAAGGTCAAGGTCGCACTGACCACCATCGGCTCGTCTGGTGACGCTAGAACCGCACTTGGCTTGGCTGCCGGCGGAATTCAGCACCAGATCACACTCAAAGAGGGAGCAGACCTCGAGGCTTTCAAGACCCGCCTACTGAAAGCAACCGAATCCGACACTTCACTAGGTGAAGTTAAGTTCAGTGCCGCCGGTGGAGGTAGTTTTGGTGGTTCAAACACCGTAGACATCACAGTTTCAGCAAAGGACGATGACAGCCTGCTGGCTGGAATCAAGCTAGTTCAAGAAGCCCTTAGTGGAACCGTTGGAACGACTGAGGTAACCAACTCCTTGGCTGAAAAGCAGCGAACCGTCCAGATCACGGTAGATCGCAAAAAGGCTGCGGCAAAGGGCTTAAGTGAAATCGCGTTGAGCGGAATCGTTGGAAGCCTGATGCAGCCAAGCATGATTGGCACTCTAAACATTGCCAACGTTTCAACCGACATCTACGTTGTTCCTAAGAAGCCAGCAACCACGATCGCTCAAATTAGAAACCTAAGTGTTCCAACCATGGTCGGCAACGTAAAGCTTTCATCGATGGCTTCTGTGAAGCTAGCGGAAATTCCGGTCTCAATCACCACGGAAAAGGGTAATCGCACCGCCAAGGTGATGCTAACCCCAGACGGCAAAAACCTGGGTGCCACCACTGCAGATGTAACCACGCGTCTAAAAGAGGTCGCTGACAAACTTCCAGCCGGCGTCACTGCGTCACTTGGTGGAGTATCTGCATCTCAGGCGTCGTCGTTTAGAGATCTAGGAATGGCACTTCTAGCCGCGGTTGCAATCGTCTTCATCGTCATGGTGGGAACGTTCCGCAGTATCCGTCAGCCGCTAGTCCTTCTGGTTTCAATTCCGTTTGCCGCAACTGGTGCATTCGTTGCTCTATTGGTAACTGATACCGCGCTAGACGTTTCGGCTCTGATTGGTATGTTGTTGCTGGTCGGCATCGTGGTCACAAACGCAATCGTTCTGATCGACCTCATCAACCAATACCGCAAAGAAGGTCGAAGCATTCAAGAATCCATCATGGACGGCGCGCGTCAGAGACTTCGCCCAATCTTGATGACGGCGCTGGCCACCATTTTTGCCCTAACGCCAATGGCGATTGGAATCACCGGAAGTGGCGGATTCATTTCTCAGCCTCTCGCCATCGTGGTTATCGGTGGTCTGTTCAGCTCGACCCTGCTAACTCTTGTTATCGTTCCAGTTCTCTACTGGCTGGTCGAGGGTGGAAAAGAACGCAAAGCTCTGAAGCCAAAGCGTATGAAGAAAGCCAAGGCTTAGGCGGAAGTTAGAATTGGGAGGTCTCAGATTCATGTCTGAGGCCTCCCCTAGTTTTAAGGCGTGATTACGATTAGCGACTACCTGGTATGGATTGACTGCGAGATGACCGGTCTAAATGTTGAAAAAGACTGTCTCGTAGAAATTGCTGTAGTCGTTACCGACTCTGAACTGAATGTTCTAGACCCGGGCCTAGACCTAGTCATCAAGCCAAACCCTGAGTCACTCAAAAACATGAGTGACTTTGTGACCGAGATGCACACCGCCTCGGGTCTAATCAACGAGTTCGATGAAGGTCACGACCTAGACAAGGCAGAACAATTGGTCTTGGAATACATTCAGCGCTGGGTATCCGACCCTCGCCAAGCTCCACTTGCGGGAAACAGTATTGGCACCGACCGCATGTTCATCAACCGCTACATGCCAACCCTCGACGCATTCCTTCACTATCGAAACATCGACGTATCAAGCATCAAAGAACTAACCCGTCGCTGGTTCCCTAAGGTTTATTTCCAACTCCCAAAGAAAGACGGCGGTCACCGAGCTCTGGCAGACATCCTGGAATCGATAAAGGAGTTGAAGTACTACCGAAAGACTGTTTTCGTGGAACAGCCAGGCCCAACCACCGAAGAATCTAAGGCAGCAGCCGACTCACTCTAGTGCTAAACTCTAAAGGTTGAGAAATCAACACTTGGTGGGTATAGCTCAGCTGGTAGAGCACCTGGTTGTGGTCCAGGGGGTCGCGGGTTCAAGCCCCGTTACTCACCCCAAATACGAAAAACGCCCCGTCGGAGAAATCCGCGGGGCGTTTTCCGCTGAAACTACTGAGCAGCACGCTCGATGATCAGCTCGCGCACACGACCTGCGTCTGCCTGACCCTTCATCGCCTGCATAACAGCGCCGATGACTGCTCCGGCGGCCTGAACCTTACCTTCGCGAATCTTCTCGAGTACGTCTGGTTGCTTTGCAAGTGCTTCGTCGATGGCGGCCATTAGAGCACCGTCATCTGAAACAACCTCAAGACCGAACCGACCCGTCGCGTCCGGTTTGCCAAGCGCTGCGGCCAGTGCCTTCCTCGTCATCGGCGAATCGCTCGCCCGCAACGCTTCGAGGATTTTGAGCCGCTGACCGCTCAACGCCTCCTCAG
>JALQVK010000026.1 GCA_023260375.1 Rhodoluna sp.
CTCGCAGCCGTCGCACTGCTTATCGCAATCTTCAAGGCGCGCCCTTCGCCGTTCTACGTAATGGACGAAGTTGAGGCCGCATTGGACGACGCCAACCTCGGCCGTCTGCTCCAGATTTTCCAGGACCTTCGTACCAGCTCACAGTTGATCATCGTGACCCACCAGAAGCGCACGATGGAAATTGCCGACGCGCTCTACGGTGTGTCAATGCGCCAGGACGGCGTCTCGGCTGTCGTTGGCCAGCGACTAGGGGAGCAGTCCTAGCATGGGCTTCCTGTTCTGGAAAAAGAAAGATAAGCCTGAAGAGGTTGTCACTCCAGAGGTTGAAGTTCCGGCCCCGAAGAAGAAACTCTTTTCAAAACCGAAGCCACAACCTAAGGTCGAACCCACTGCGGTTGTAGAACCGGCAATTGAAGTTATTCCGGAACCTGTCGTTGAGGTAATTCCTGAGCCGGAAAAGGTTGAGGTGGTGCTGCCAAAACGCAGCTTTGCCAAGGGCATTAAGAGCCTGTTCACCCGAGTCAAGTTCGATCCAGAAAATTTGGACGAACTCGAGGATGTGCTAATTCAGGCGGACTTCGGTGTTGACGCGTCGGAGCAGATTGTTGCCGAGGTTAAGGCTCGCGCTAAGAAGTCAGGCGCTGAGACCGAAACCGAACTAAAGGCGATTCTCGCCGAACTCATCACCGAAAACCTCACGCGTACAGACCGCGAACTGAACCTTTCTTCGGGTCAGTTGCCTTACGTCGTGCTCGTCGTCGGTGTGAACGGTGTCGGAAAGACAACGACGATTGGCAAACTCGCCAAGTATTTGAGCGAGGCCGGTTCCAATGTGGTCATTGCCGCTGCCGACACCTTCCGTGCTGCCGCGGTTGAACAAATTGCCACCTGGGCAGAACGATCTGGTGCCACCTTGGTTCGCCCAAAGAGCGAAGGGCAAGACCCGGCCTCGGTAGCTTTCGAAGGAACCGAAGTGGCTATCGCGAGTCAGGCCGATGTACTGATAATCGACACCGCCGGTCGTCTTCAGAACAAGGTCGACCTCATGAACGAGCTCGACAAAATTCGTCGTGTGGTTGAAAAGAATTGCGTTATCGCCGAGGTGCTTTTGGTCATTGACGCCACCACCGGTCAAAACGGCATGGTCCAGGCTAAGGCGTTCGCCGAGGTTGCCAAGGTCACCGGTGTGGCGCTAACCAAACTCGATGGCACCGCTAAGGGTGGAATTGTTTATTCAATCCAACGCGAATTGGGTATCCCTGTAAAACTTGTAGGAGTCGGCGAAGGTATTGCCGATTTCGCGTTCTTTGAAGCCAGCGAGTTTGCTCGCGGGCTAGTTAGTTAGGAGTGGCCTTGTTCGGCAACCTCTCCGACCGCTTGGTCGAAACATTCAAGAACCTTCGCTCGAAGGGCAAGCTAAGTGCTGCCGACATCGATGCCACTCTGCGCGAAATCCGCCGAGCACTACTTGAAGCCGACGTAGCTCTCGAGGTAGTAAAAACTTTCGTAGGCGCCATTCGTGAACGCGCTCTCGGCGACGAGGTCAACAAAGCTCTAAACCCAGCTCAGCAGGTTGTGCAAATTGTGAACGAAGAGCTCGTTCAAATCCTTGGCGGTCAGCAGCGCAAGCTAACCTTCGCGAAGACCGGCCCAACCGTGATCATGCTTGCGGGTCTTCAGGGTTCTGGTAAAACCACTCTGGCTGGAAAGCTTGCCAAGTGGCTGAAGGATCAGGGGCAGACTCCGGTATTGGTAGCTGCCGACCTTCAGCGCCCGAACGCCGTAAACCAGCTTCAGGTGGTTGGTGAGCGAGCCGGCGTCGAAGTGTTCGCTCCAGAACCAGGCAATGGCAAAGGTGACCCGGTCAAGGTTTCCAAGGACGCCATCAAGTTCGCCGAGAAGAAGCAGTTCTCGGTAGTCATCGTGGACACCGCCGGTCGTCTCGGAATTGATGAAGAACTCATGTCTCAGGCTCGCGATATCCGCAAGGCTGTCGACCCAGACGAAGTCCTTTTCGTAATCGATTCGATGATTGGTCAGGACGCCGTAAACGTTGCCAAAGCTTTCGAGGACGGCGTTGGGATTACCGGTGTCGTGCTGACTAAGCTCGACGGCGACGCCCGCGGTGGTGCCGCACTATCGGTGTCCTCGGTTACTGGCAAGCCAATCATTTTTGCATCAACGGGTGAGGGCCTAGACGCCTTCGAACCGTTCTACCCAGACCGTATGGCCAGTCGCATCCTAGACATGGGTGACATCCTCACCTTGATCGAGCAGGCTCAGAAGCAATTCGACGACGTCGAAGCGGCCAAAATGGCCGATAAGATCGCCAAAAACGAATTCACCCTCGAAGACTTCCTCGAGCAAATGCAGCAGCTCAAGAAGATGGGCTCGATGAAAGATCTGCTGGCTAAATTGCCAGGCGCTGGTCAGATGAAGAACCAGCTTGAAAACTTCGACGAAAAAGAGATCGACCGCACCGAAGCGATTATTCGCTCGATGACCCCGGTCGAACGGCGCCAGCCAAAGGTCTTGAACGGCTCACGTCGTCTCCGCATTGCTAAGGGTTCGGGAACCACCGTTACCGAAGTTAACTCGCTGGTCAACCGCTTCGAACAAGCCGCCAAGATGATGAAAACCATGGCTAAGGGAGCTATGCCGCAGATGGGTGGCGCAATGCCTGGGATGCCGAATATTGGCGGAGGTTACGTCGGTGGCGGCAAATCAAAGAAAAACGACAAGAAGAAAAAGGGCTCAAAGTCGGGAAACCCTGCAAAACGAGCAGCTGAGAATCTAGGAATCGTGCCAAGTCAAGGCGGTTCTGGGTCGTCTTTCGGTCTTTAAGGTTTGAAAACTCAAGGTTTACCCCTAAAATAGAGAGGTTGCCAAGAGTTTGACCCTCTAACCAAATTCATTGGCTACCCATAGAGCTTCTTCACCGAGTGTGCACCCCACGCTCACGGTGAAACGTTCGCCCCAATACAAATATCAGGAGCATTGTGGCTGTAAAAATCCGCCTAAAGCGTTTGGGTAAGACCCGTTCGCCTCACTACCGTATCGTCGTTGCCGACTCACGCACCAAGCGTGATGGCCGTGCAATCGAAGAAATTGGTCGTTACGTACCAACCGAGCACCCTTCAATCATCGAAGTCAACTCTGAGCGCGCTCAGTACTGGCTAAGCGTTGGCGCACAGCCAACCGAGCAGGTAGCAGCGCTACTAAAGCTCACCGGTGACTTCCAGGCCAGCAAGGGTGAAAAGGCCGTGAACAAGGTTCAGGTCAAGGACGCCAAGGTTGAGTTCGTCATCGACGCCAAGAAGAAGCCAGTTCTGCTTCCAAAGGAAGAGAAGAAGGCCAAGGTTGAAGAAGCTCCAGTAGCTGAAGTAACCGAAGAAGTTGTAGCAGAAGTTGCAGTTGCTGAAGAAGCTCCAGTTGCAGAAACCGCAGAGGTTTCTGTTTCGGAAGAAGCTCCTGCTGCTGAGGCTGAAGTTGCTGCAGAAGAGCCAGCCGCAGAGGCTGAAGCTCCAGCAGAAGAGGCTTAGTAAAAGTGTTAGCTGCTGCGCTCGAACACCTAGTCAAGGGAATTGTCGACCACCCGGAAGACGCCACCGTAACTGCACGTAAGACCAACCGTGGCGAAGAGCTACTGGAGATCAACGTGCACCCGGAGGACCTTGGCCGAGTAATCGGGCGCGGCGGCCGCACTGCTAAGTCGCTGCGAACTGTCGTCAAGGCTCTAGCCGACGGCAAAAAGGTCCGTG
>JALQVK010000105.1 GCA_023260375.1 Rhodoluna sp.
GATTCGTCCGGTATCAAACTCAATTCAATTGTTGAACTCAACGAGAACGCGCTCGCGGAAGCTGCCGCATCGGATGCCCGCAGGAGTGCGGGAGAAACTCTTGGGCCTTTGGACGGAATTCCGTTTACGGCAAAAGATTCATACAAGGTACAGGGAATGACTGTGGCCGCTGGGTCGCCAGCCTTCGAAAACCTCGTTGCTTCCTCCGATGCCTTTTCGATTCAAGTTTTACGCGAAGCTGGTTGCGTGCTGATTGGTCTCACCAACATGCCTCCCATGGCTAACGGCGGAATGCAGCGGGGGCTTTATGGTCGTGCCGAGTCTCCCTATAACGAGAAGTTTTTAACCTCGGCGTTCGCCTCGGGGTCTTCAAACGGTTCCGGCACTGCCACGGCGGCAAGTTTCGCAGCTTTCGGCCTTGGTGAAGAAACTTGGTCGAGTGGGCGAGCACCAGCGGCTTGCAATGCGTTGTGCGCTTACACGCCCTCGCGAGGCATGATTTCCACTCGAGGAAACTGGCCACTGGTGCCAACCATGGACGTTGTGGTGCCTCACACCCGCACCATGGCCGACCTTTGCGAGCTGCTCGATGTCCTGGTGGTTGACGACCCCGAAACCGCGGGCGATTTTTGGCGCATGCAGCCCTGGGTTGAACTGCCAAATACGTCCTCGGTTCACTCAAAAAAATTCTTGGACCAACATCACGAAGCGGTCGCTTCAACTAAGGAGTCGAAGCCACTTGCCGGCGTTCGGCTAGCCGCTCCCAGAATGTTCCTTGGATTGGACCCAGAACAAGGCACCGGCACTGGAATGGGTTCGGTTACCGGGCAGAAGATTGAACCGCGTCCGTCGATGTTGAAACTCTGGGATTCCTTTGCGGCGGAATTAGAAGCTGCAGGGGCAGAAGTGGTGCTCACCGATTTCCCTGTGGTCACCAACTACGAATCCGACCGAGCCGGCGCACCAAATGTTTTTAATCGCGGAATCGTTCCGAAGGAATTCTTCGACGCCGAAATTTGGGACCTCTCTATTTGGTCGTGGGATTACTTTCTAAAGCTCAACGGTCAGCCAAACCTCGACACCATTACAAAGGTTGATGGGCAAAAAATTTTTCCTGCGCCTAACGGCGCACTTAAGGACCGCTACGCGGAATTTGACTTCGACCCGAACGACTACGTAGTTCGTGCGAAGAATGCAGGAATCATCGATCCGTTCAAGGGGCCTCAAGCTCAACTTTTTGCTGAAGGATTAGCCGCTTTAGAAAAGACCCGCAAGCTAGATCTCGACGACTGGTTGGTAGAAAACGGATTCGCAGCGGCCATCTTCCCAACCCTCACAGATGTCGGCCCAGCAGACTCGGACGTGAACGAAGCCTCGGCTGATCTTGCCTGGCGAAATGGCGTTTGGGTGGCAACCGGAAATCTTGCCATTCGTCACCTAGGCATTCCAACCGTGACCATCCCGTTGGGAACGGCTGAAGACATAGGCATGCCGTTTGGTCTAACTATTGCCGGCGCTGCCTATTCGGACGCCGAACTAATTCGTCTTGGAAGTTTGTTCGAGGCTCTTGCGCCAAGACGCACCTCGCCGCCAAGAACACCAGAGTTATAGGCTGAAACCATGGCAAGCATCGAAGTGCACAACAAAGGCATCAGCGTAAAGCTGACTTTGGCTGAGAAATTTTGGTCGCTCTCTGGCAATTTTGAGATTCCGGTGACCTCGATTCGCGGGGCAGAAGTCGTCCCAGGTAAAGCGCTAGCTATCTTTGACGGCATTAGTTGGGTTTTTCGAGTTGGCACGGCACTTCCAGGTGTTTATTACGCCGGAAGATTCCTACGTAAAAATGGTGCTGATTTTCTGGTCGTGAGTGCTGGAAAGCCGGCTTTACAGCTGAATTTGAGCGGAAAACCGTACCTGCGAGTCATTCTGACGGTGCCAAATGCCGAAAAAGTGGCCGAGGATGTTAACTCGGCATTAGCGGCTTGCTAGGTATTTAAAACTTCCGTCTTGTTTTTTGTCGTTGAATCGTTATAGAGTATTACTTTGCTCCCTATCACCCGTTGCGCATATTTTGGCGCGACCGTGACGCATATTTCGGCGACACTCAAGGTAATGGGTTGCGATCTCCCAACCGGCACAACTACGTAACTCCCTTGGAGGGATTTCATTGGCTGCGAAGAACGCAAAAAACACCAACACCCGTGAGGCAAAGCGCCCATCATTCGCCAGAACTCAGGAGCCTATCGAGGTTCCTAATCTGCTCAAGCTTCAGCGTGAGAGCTTCGACTGGCTTGTGGGCAACGCTAACTGGCGTGCACTCAACCCAGACGCAAAAGATGGTCTAACTGAAATCTTCGAAGAGCTTTCGCCAATCGAAGACAACAACAACCCAGCTGACGCGAAGATGGCTCTAGAGTTCACCGACCCTCAGCTAGAAGACCCACAGCACACCCCAGACGAGTGCAAGATGAAGGGCAAGAGCTACACCCGCCCGCTATACATCAAGGCCGAGTTCACCAACTACAACACCGGTGAAGTAAAGCGTCAGACCGTGTTCATGGGCGAATTCCCAGTCATGACCGAAGACGGTACCTTCGTGATCAACGGCACCGAGCGCGTAGTCGTCTCGCAGCTAGTTCGTTCACCTGGTGTGTATTTCTCGGTATCGACCAACACCACCGGAAACCTAGACGTACGTAACAACAAGGGCCAGATCATTCCTAGCCGTGGTTCGTACCTAGAGTTCCTAACCGAGTGGGTTCGTGAAGACCGCAAGCCTATGGCTCGCTTCGGCAAGCCAATTCTTCAGGTGCAGGTTGACCGCAAGACCAAGGTTTCGGCAACCATCTTCCTAAAGGCTCTTGGCCTTTCGAAGGAACAGATTGAAGCCGAGTTCAAGGACATCGAAGGTGCAGTCAAGGACAAGGGTTGGAACTACGACGTAGACCTAATCGCTAACACCCTTGCATACGACGAGTCGAAGGCTTTCGCCAACCCAATCGTTTCGAAAGAAGACGCACTGCGCGAGCTTTACCGCAAGGTACGCAACGAGACCGCTGGTCCAGAAACCGCAGAAGCATGGTTGCGTTCAACCTACTTCGAGACCAAGCGCTACAACCTAGCTAAGGTGGGTCGTCACAAGATCAACCGCAAGCTTGGTCTAAACGTTGACGGCGCAACCACAACCCTTTCGATCGAAGACATCGTTGGTACCTTGAAGTACCTTCTTTACTTCGACGCTTCGCTAGCCAACGGCTCGCAGGGTGCAGAAACCTTCACCGTGCCAATGGCCGGCAAGAAGGTTCAGCTAGATGTTTCGTCTGACGACATTGACGACTTCTCAAACCGTCGCATCCGATCGGTTGGTGAACTAATCCAGAACCAGGTTCGTATCGGTCTAAGCCGTATGGAGCGTGTGGTTCGTGAGCGCATGTCGACTCAGGACATCGAGGCAATCA
Source organism: Rhodoluna sp. (assembly GCA_023260375.1). Taxonomy (GTDB): domain Bacteria; phylum Actinomycetota; class Actinomycetes; order Actinomycetales; family Microbacteriaceae; genus Rhodoluna. The sequence continues at coordinate 3,459 of JALQVK010000105.1, forward strand.
CCCCGATGACCCTGATCAACCAGCGTCCAGTTGTTTCTGCCATCAAGGAATTCTTCGGCGCATCGCAGCTGTCGCAGTTCATGGACCAGAACAACCCACTGGCAGGCCTCGCTCACAAGCGTCGTCTTTCAGCCCTAGGCCCTGGTGGTATCGCTCGTGAGCGCGCACAGATGGAAGTCCGTGACGTTCACCCATCACACTACGGTCGTATGTGTCCTGTTGAGACCCCTGAAGGTCCAAACATTGGTCTAATCGGTTCGCTAACCGCATACGCTCGCATCAACACCTTCGGCTTTATCGAGACCCCTTACAACAAGGTCGTCAACGGTAAGGTTTCGGGCAAGATTGAATACCTAGATGCAGCAGCAGAAGCCGGCAAGGTTATCGGTGTTGCTGATGCCCCACTAAACGCCGACAAGACCTTCGCAGGTAAGAAGGTTGTTGCACGTTACCGCGGTGAAGTTCTAGAAGCAGATGCAGCAGACGTCGACTACATCGACATCTCGCCACGTCAGCTAGCTTCGGTTTCAACCTCGCTAATTCCGTTCCTTGAGCACGACGACTCGACTCGTGCACTAATGGGTGCCAACATGCAGCGTCAGGCTGTTCCACTAGTTCGCAGCGAATCACCATTCGTTGGAACCGGCATGGAGCGCGTCGCAGCATTCGACTCGGGCACCATCGTAATCAACAAGGAAGCTGGTGTAGTCGAAGAGGTTAACGCCGAATCGATCACCGTTATGGCAGACGGCGGAGGCCGCGACACCTACGAGCTTCGTAAGTTCGAGCGTTCGAACCAGGGAACCGCAATCAACCAGCGCGCCATCGTAAATGTTGGCGACCGCGTTGAGGCCGGTCAGGTTCTAGCCGATGGTCCAGCAACCGAGAACGGTGAACTAGCACTTGGTAAGAACCTACTTGTAGCGTTCATGCCTTGGGAAGGTCACAACTTCGAAGACGCGATCATCCTCAGCCAGAACTTGGTAAAGGACGACACTCTTTCATCGATTCACATCGAAGAGTACGAAGTTGAATCTCGCGCAATCAAGCTAGGCGACGAAGAGATCACTCGCGACCTACCAAACATCAGCCAGGAAACCCTTGCACACCTAGACGAGCGTGGAATTATTCGCGTTGGTGCTGAGGTTCGTGCCGGAGACATCCTGGTCGGTAAGGTAACCCCTAAGGGTGAGACCGAGCTTTCTGCTGAAGAGCGTTTGCTCCGTGCCATCTTTGCCGACAAGGGTCGCGAAGTTCGCGAATCGTCGCTGAAGGTGCCTCACGGTGAGAGCGGAACCATCATCGGTGTGAAGGTATTCACCACCGACGAAAACCGCGCTCAGTTCGGCGAAGACGTCGTTGAAGTTACCAAGGAAGACCTAGGCGCCGGAGTTATCGCTCGCGTGGTTGTCCAGATTGCTCAGAAGCGCAAGATCACCGAAGGTGACAAGCTTGCTGGTCGTCACGGTAACAAGGGTGTTATTTCTAAGATCCTTCCGGTCGAAGACATGCCATTCCTTGAAGACGGAACTCCTGTTGACATCGTTCTAAACCCTCTAGGTATCCCAGGTCGTATGAACTTCGGTCAGGTACTAGAGACTCACCTAGGTTGGATTGCCAGCCGCGGTTGGGACGTCGACGCAGTCAAGCTAAGCGCAGCTCTAACCAAGAGCCTTGCCGAGCTTCCTGACAACATGCGAAAGGGTGAAGCCGGTACCAAGGTTGCAACCCCGATCTTCGACGGTGCACACAAGGACGAAATCGTTAGCCTTCTAGCCTCGACCACCAAGAACGCTTGGGAAACCGAAAACAAGAAGAACCTGGTTGATGAAACCGGTAAGGCTACCTTGTTCGATGGCCGCTCAGGTGAGCCATTCCCAGCACCAATCTCGGTTGGTTACATGTACATCCTCAAGCTGCACCACCTAGTTGACGACAAGATCCACGCTCGTTCAACCGGTCCTTACAGCATGATTACTCAGCAGCCACTTGGTG
>JALQVK010000165.1 GCA_023260375.1 Rhodoluna sp.
CCATTGCTGGCAACAATGTCTTTGTACACCTTGGCACTTAACTTAGGGATACGTTCCTGAGTTTCGAAATCAACGTGGACGATGCCAAATCGCTTTCGGTAACCTTCAGCCCATTCGTAGTTATCCATCAGCGACCAGGCGAAATACGAGTCGAGCGGAACACCGAGCTCGATAGCCTCGGCCAACTGCTCGAGGTGAGCCAGCAGATAGTCGACGCGTAGGTGGTCATTCACTTCGCCGTCTTCTACCGGGTAGTCATAGGCGGCGCCATTTTCGGTAACCGCGATGCTCTTAATCTGAGGCCAGTCGCGGTTGATACGAAGCAAGAGGTTCTTGATTCCGTCTGGGGTGATTGGCCATCCCATGTCGGTGGTTGGCTCAGGAACCTTTCCGCTCACACGCTGCGGGAACGGGTGCGGACCGAAGTTGTCCATGGCTCGGCCATCTTCTGGGCCAGGGGTGCTCAGGAACGAGTCGCTGTAATAGTTGATTCCGAGGAAATCGGTCTTCACCCTAAGTAACTCGTGGTCGCTAGGCAACATCACCTTAGCTAAGCGGTCACCGAAATACTCCACCAATTCGCTTGGGTAGTGTCCGGTCTGCTCCGCTTCAATCCACCAGCGGTTGAGCTGGGCATCTTGCAGGCGGGCCAGAGTCTGAAGTTCTGGGTCGTTTGGATCCGACAAACGGTAGTTGGTCATGTTCAAGGTCTGACCAACCAGTGCGGTTGGGTCTACCGAGCGAGTGGCACGAACAGCTTCGGCGTGAGCCAAAGCGCTGTGGTGGGCTGCAGCAATTGCCTGATCCAAGTCCTGGACTCCAGGGGCATGAACACCTGACATATAGCCAAGCCAGGTGAAACACCAAGGCTCGTTCAGGGTGATCCACTTGTCAACTCGGTCCGAGTAAGCCTCGACCAAGCTTCCGGCATAGTCGCCAAATCGGTTAACGATGTCGCGGTTAGCCCAACCGCCAACGTCCTGAAGCGACTGAGGTAGGTCCCAGTGGTACATGGTTGGTACCGGTTTGATTCCGTTTTCCAAAAGCTCGTCGATGAGTCTTGAATAGAAGTCGAAACCGCGCTGCTCGCGAACCTTGTCGCCCTGAGGGTAAAGGCGTGGCCAGGCAATCGAGAAGCGGTACGCCTGAAGACCGAGGTCCTTCATTAGCGCCACATCCTGTGGAACGCGGTGATAGTGGTCGCAGGCTACATCGCCGTTGTCGCCGTTGAAGACCTTGCCGGGGGTCGCCGCGAAGGTGTCCCAGACGCTTTGGCCGCGACCGTCTTCGTGGGCTGCTCCTTCGATTTGGTAGCTGGCGGTTGCAGCACCCCAGGTGAAGTTACTTGGAAATGACATGGTTATCCCTTCACAGCTCCATCCATAACTCCGCTAACCAACTTGCGGCCAACGAATAGGAAGAGAAGTAGTAGTGGCGCGGTGGCCAGGAAGGCGCCACCTAGGTTTAGTGCGTAGTCGATGGTGTAAGCGCTCTGCAGCTGGTTCACTGCGACCTGCACGGTGAATTGCTGTGGGTCGTTTAGAACCAATAGCGGCCAAAGGAAGTCGTTCCAAACCGCTAGGAAGCTGAACAAACCGAGGACGAATCCGCTCTGCAAAATCAGCGGGAACACGATTCGCCAGTAGATGCGGAACACTCCGGCGCCGTCGATGCTGGCGGCTTCTAGCAGTTCGTTTGGCACCTGGGCGTCAATGATCTGACGCATCCAGAACACACCAAAGGCTGTGACCAAAGCTGGAACGATTAGTGCGTTCAAGGTGTTGATCCAACCCAGGTTAGCCATCAGCATGTATAGAGGAATGATTCCGAGCTGGCTTGGAAGCATCATGGTTCCAACCACGAAAAGCACCAGGAACTTTCGGCCCTTGAAGTTCAGTTTCGCGAACGCAAAGCCGGCTATCGAGGAGAAGAACACTTGGGCGGCAGCAACAATGGTTCCCACGAAAACCGTGTTCCACATGGCGATACCGAAATACTCGTTGGCTTGGAAAACGTGCTTGATTACTTCGAAAAGTCGAGGACCAATTAGAAGGGTTGGGGTCTCTTTCGAGATTTCATCGTTTCCGTTAGAAGCAACGATGACCATCCAGTAGAACGGGAAAACGGAAATGAATCCAACGAGCCCAAGCAAGATGTATGACAACGGATTCATCTTGCGCCAGCGCGGAATTTTGCGCTTCTGAGGCTTGACCATAGGTTCGTCTAGCTTGAGGGTGCTCAATCGTTTTCCTCACTCGAAATGCGTCGGGTAATTGCGAAGTTAATCGCCGAAATAATGATCACGATGATCGTGATGAAGATTCCGATCGCGGCGGCGTAGCCCCAACGGTTGTTCACGAACGCCTGCTCATATAGGAATAGAGTCAGGGTCGAGAACTGGCGACTGTCGCCTCCGGACATGTTGCCACCCAGGGTGAGTGGCTCAGCGAAGACTTGAAGACCACCGATTGTGCCCACAATGAGCACAAAGGTGATGGTGTTGCGAAGCTGTGGCAAGGTCACGTAACGGAACTGCTGCCACTTGCTGGCGCCGTCGAGTTCTGCAGATTCGTAAAGGTATGAAGGAATGGCCAACATCGACGCCAAGAAGATCAGCGAGTTATAGCCAAGCCAGCGCCAAGTAATCATGGTTGCAATGGCGATGTGGCTCGGTAGCGGTTCGGCAATCCAGTCGATGTGAGCCGGCATTCCCAGATAGGTCAAAGCCAGGTTGACCAAACCGAAGTCGCGACCGAATAGCTGTCCGAAGACGATAGCAATCGCCAACACCGAGGTGATGTTCGGAACTAGCAAGATGGTTCGCCAGAAGGTGGCACCCTTTAGGCGTGGGTTGCGAAGAATGCTAGCCAAACCAATTGCCATGATCATCTGCGGAATGGTTGAGAAGAACCAGATACTGAAGGTGTTTCTCAGCGCGGTCCAGAACTGATCATCAACGATGAGGTCGGTGAAGTTCATCAAACCAGAGAACTGTTGTTCGTCGCCTAGTGGATCCCAGTTGTAGAAGGCGATGACGATCGAGTAGATTACCGGAGCTAGTCCGAAGATGAGGAACATGACGAAGAACGGCGCTACGAATGCGTAACCCCAGTTTGGGTTCAGCGCCTTGATGCCATTCTCGGTAGCCTTGCGGCGTTCTTTATCCTTTTTCCGCTTCGGCTTCTCCGCCTTGTGCGGATCTTCCGATTTGAAGATGTTGGTTGGCTTACGCTTTCGCGTGTCCAGTGAACTAGTTGCGTTTGACATTTTTCTAGTTCTTTATGTTCTTATCGATCTGAGCAATAGCATCGCTCCAGGCCGCCGCCGCCGTCATCTTTCCTACCGCGACCTTGGCAAGCGCCTGGCCAAAGTAGTTGTCGATGGCTCGCTGGTTCTTGCCTTCAAAAATCGGGCGAAGCTGGCGAGCACCGGTTACATAGATCTGCCCAATTGGTGCGTTGCTGAAGAACTTGTCCTTGTAGCCGGTTAGCGCTGTGTTGTTATAGAGCGAGCTAGCCGATGGGAATAGTCCGTAGCGCTTGAAGATCTCGAGCTGAATTGCTGGCGATAGGTACCACTTGATGAAGTCTTTGGCTTCCTGAGGGTGCTTTGCCGCAGTTGGAACGGTCAACTGACTTCCTCCGAGGTTTCCACCGCCGCCAGGTAGGTCGGCAACGTCCCACTTACCCGAAGTGCTGGCTGCCTGCTGCTTGATGTAGTCAAGCATCCAAGCTGGTGCTAGGACGGTTGCGAAGACGCCCTTCATCATTCCAGCGTTCCAGTCGCTGGTGAACTGGTTGATGCGAGTACTGATTCCCGAGTTCAATGCGGTTGCGGTAGTGGTGAACGCGGTCTTGACGTTGGCGTTGGTCTTGTAGATAAGGGTGCCGTTGGTCTCGTAGTACTTCTTGGCGCCCTGGTTCAAGATCGCAGGGTACATGGTTCCAGCGTTGTCGATGAAACCGAAGCAAACCTTCTTGACCTTGCACGAGGTCTTCTCAGCAGGGGTTAGCTTCGACACATAAAGCTTTCCGGTGTCGATGAACTTCTGCCAAGTTGGCCATAGTGCTCCAACAGCAGCACGGTCAGTTGGAAGACCGTGTGCCTTGAATAGGTCTTTACGATACGCAACTTGCAAACCACCGACGTCGGTTGGGATACCAATTACCTTGCCGTCGTTGCCAACACCCTGGTTCCAACGCCAGTCAAGATAGTCGCTCTCGTTTACGAGTCCATTTAGGTTCGTGAAATATTTAGGGTAGGAGCGGAAGAAGCCAGAGTATGAAACTTCGATGGCTGCGATGTCCGGAGTGGTGTTTGCCTTGAAGGCGGTGATGAGCGACTGGTGGTGTGCGTCCATCGAGTTCTTCTTGATCTTTAGATCGATGTCAGGGTGGAGTCGTTCGTATTCGGTTTCACCCCATGGCTCAATGACGTTTCCGTATGACCAGATGGTTACCTGTGTTTTCGTTACCGCATGCGCCGGAGTGATTCCTGCCATGGTTAGGCCAGCTACCGTAAGTAGTGCCATCGCGCTTCGAATTACGTTTTTGCGGTTCATCTTGAGCTCCTGGTTTGAGATCTTGGGTGCCGATGTGCGTCGGCACCCAAGAACCAACTTTTTGATACTGCTATCGTGAAATCGGTTTCACGATGTTACTATTGTGCGTGAAAGCGGTTTCATAGCAAATTGGTTTTCGCCAGAAAACTTCGTTGTTACCGAATCGTTACCAAATACAAGGCACCATTTCGCAACCCTATTCAGTTAGAGAGAAGTAGATGAGCAAGTTCACAGCAGCAGCAAAACTAGTGGCAGCCGGCCTAGTCGCCAGCGCTCTCATCACTGCGTCCGTATCGTCGTCTCAAGCAGTGCCAACTTCACCAAAACAGGCAACGGTTACCAAGAAGCTTTTGTGGAAGCAAGAGTTCACAGGAAGTAGCGGCGTAAAGCCAAGCTCCAAGATCTTCAACTACGACATGGGTGGCGGAGGCTGGGGTAACAACGAGCACCAGGCCTACACCGATCACAACGCGACCCTCACCGGCAGTGGCGGTTTAGCAATCAAACTTCAGCGCATCACTCCAGACCTCACCGACCTATACGAGACCTGCCCAATCGATACGGTGGGAAACGCTTGTGAATTCGAAAGTTCCCGCATCCAAACTAAGGGCAAATTGAACTTCCAATACGGTCGCCTCGAGGCCCGAATCAAGGTTCCAACCGGCGATGGCACCTGGCCAGCCTTCTGGCTGCTCGGTTCAGACATCAGCACAAACGCTTGGCCAAACTGTGGCGAGATTGACATCATGGAGACCAAGGGGTCAGAACCTTACACAGTTCACGGCACTGCTCACGGTCCTGGCTACTCGGGTGGCGATGGCATCGTAAACACTCAAACCCTGAGCGCCCGTCTCGGTGCTGGATATCACATCTACGCTCTTGACTGGACTAAGAACAAAATGGTGTGGTCCATCGACGGTAAGGCTTACCACGTAGTAACGCCATCGATTGTTGGCAATCACACCTACGTTTTCAATAAGCCAATGTTCATGATCCTCAACGTGGCAGCTGGCGGCTGGTTTGCTGGCGACATCGACCCAGACCTCAACTCGGCTCAGATGACCATTGACTACATTCGTTACTACTCACTTAATGGTCAGGGTAGAGTCACCGGTTCGGCAGCAGCCATCGCAGCCGGAAAGCCATAACCGTGAGTAACACCAAACTGCTGTGGTCCGACGAGTTTGATGGTCAAGCCGGCGACTCGGTAAACCCAGCCTTTTGGAATTTTGATCTAGGCGATGGCACTGAAGCTGGCATTCCAGGCTGGGGCAATCAAGAACGCGAGTGGTATCTAGCCGAACAGGCTAAGTTGAGCGGAAACTCAGAACTGGTTATTCATGCAGAGCGCAATCACGACGAAGCTCGCTACCCCGCCTATTACGGAAAGTCGGCCGAATGGTTGAGTGCCAAACTCACCACCAAAGACAAGGTCGAGGTTCTTTACGGTCTAATCGAAGCTCGCGTAAAGATTCCAAGCGGAGCCGGAACTTGGCCGGCGTTTTGGATGCTCGGCACCAACCTCAACGAAGTTACTTGGCCTCAATGTGGAGAGATTGACATTCTCGAAGCCCGCGGTCGCGACTCTGGAAATCTTGTGGCAACTCTTCATGGCCCTGGTTACTCGGGTGAATTCGGTTGCGGTAAAGAATGGCGCACTCCAGTTTCCATGGTCGACGACTTTCACACCTTTGCCGTCGAATGGCTACCAGATTCAATTACCTGGCTTTTTGATGGTCATCCTTTTTCAAGAAAAATTCGAGCAGACGTAGCTCCGCACGAATGGGTCTTCGACCACCCCTTTTACATCATCACCAACCTCGCTATGGGCGGCGGCTTCACCGGTGAGATTGACCCCAACCTCACCGAAGCGAAGATGGTCATCGATCACATCCGCGTTTCTTCCTTAAATGGCGTCGGCGAAGTCTTTATAAAGATTTAGTAACGGTCCTGTTTTTTCGTGAAATCGCTTTCACGTGAAACCGCTTTCAGGTAACATCACCAATATGACGTGTGTGCGCGCGTTCCCAAAAAAGGTAATGAAAGGAACAAGGATGTCAAGCAAAACCAACATCCTGCGCAGTCGCCTCGCAATGATCGCGACCGCAGGACTAACCGGTGCTTTGCTAGTTGGATCACCATTAGCAGCTAGCGCCTCACCGACCGTAGTCGACTATGCAAGCACCAATGTCGCAGACTACTCATCAGTACTAATGCACACCGGTGGCGGCGGAGGAACCGACTGGGCTCCTTGGGCAGATTCTGCCGGCCTAAACGCTCCGTCAGTATCTGGAGATAAAAACTGGTTCAACCGGGCCGGTTGGTGTCCAGCAGCTGCAGATCCAACCGCACCATGTGGTGGACACAACTTCGCTGTGCAAGACGACGGCTCGGGCACTAACAATGCGCTTTGGGTACAAAAAGGCAAGGCAGGTTGCCCTACTTCAGGTATCCAGGTAGCCAAGCTTGCGAACGGCTCTTCCCTTATTTCAAGCGCAAACAAGGTAATCACCGTCAAGGTAAAGGCTGCTGACGCAAATGTTCCAGTTGAAGCGACTTTGACCGACGCCTTTGGTGGAAACGTGCTAAAAGCTACAGCAACTGCAGCAACAGCCGGACAGTACAACACCTTGTCTTTCAATTTTGGCTCTCCTACATCTGGAACTTACCTAGCCAACTACAGTTACACCACTCTTTCTCTAGTTATGGACCCTGCAAACGCAATTGCAGGAACCGGTGTTGACTGGGCTGGATGTGGAGATGGTGCACAGAATAGCAAGGCTTACATCCTTGACGATCTGACCTACACCGCGATCACGGGTGCAGATACCCCTGCCGGTCCAGATGTACCTCACCTACTAACCTTTGAAGATGCCGACACCCTGGGTGCTCTTGCAGCCGGTGCTGCATCTGACGCAAAGTGGTCTGGAAGCTTCGGTAGTGGCGGTTCGGGCATTGCCCTTC
>JALQVK010000194.1 GCA_023260375.1 Rhodoluna sp.
AATTCGCCAGCATCCACTTCTGGGTGGCGCTCGGCAAAACGATTAGCCGCAGCAAAAAGTGCAACGATTGAGTCGAGGTTTCTTCCGGCTTGCAATGCCACCTCGCCGACATTTTTGGATTGGCGCTCCCAATCTGACTTCGCAGGCGAATTGTTCCAAAGGACCCACAAGAGCTCTTCCGATGTAGTTCCGGCCGCCTGAGAAATCTCGGTGGCCTTGTCTAGTACTTTCAGGAACAGACGAACCCGCTTGCCTTCTTCTCCGTATAGGTCTTTCGCAATTGCCGGCTTCTCGAATAATTCGATAAGGAGCTGATCGCTGGTGCGGTCTCCCCCGGCATCAATTTCTAACTGACGAAGACGGCGTCTCATGCGGCGGATACTTAGCGAATCCAAACCGACGAATGGGTTGTGAAGAAGTTCCATCAACAATTCGCGAGTTGGCTCTGGTCGCTCAATGCAATACTGCGCCAGCTTCAAAAGGTAACCGGTTGCAAATTCATCTTTGAATGAGGTTTGGCTTCCGTGGATCATGGTTGGAACCGCCTGAGAGGCAAGTGCCGAAGCCCATTTATTCAAAACCGTGCGAGATCTTGCAACCACGGCCATGTCTTTCCACGCAACACCGTGATTTAAGTGCAAATCGCGAAGCCGATGAGCCAACCAGGTGAGTTCCGAAGTTTCGGTGTCGAACACCTTGGCCTCGATGCGGTTGGTAACCGGTTTAGCTGAAGCCCCTAAAACAGTTCGGTGAGTACCAGCTCGCTCAACCGAAATCTTGGACGAAGTGCCTGCCAAGATTGCCGTCAGGTCTGGGTGTCGAACCGAAATATCGTCTGTTAGTAGCAGCTCTTGATAATCACTGCCCAAATCGGAAATTAGCTCTTTCATTGCAACTGGGCTCGCAGCACGGAAACCCATGGTCGTTGAGTCCGGATCTCCAAGCAGCACCAGGTTTGCGCCTTGTGATGCCAGCACCTTCAAAAGCGACATGGCAGCAGGCGTTAGTTCTTGTGCGTCGTCAACCACGATGAGCTTGAGGTCTGCGGCCACCTTGGGCCAAGCCTTTTCTTGTAATTCCTGAACCACGAAGGTGAGAAGTGTCGATGGGTCGTGGCGGTTAGCGTTTGCTGGCTCACGAAGGCGCGTTAGGTACCCCTGATAAAAGTGAGCCGCCGCATGCCACACCGGACGATCGTGCTCGGAAGCAAGTTCAATTAGACGCTCTGTGGTTACCCCACGTTCCAAACAAACCGTAATCAAGTCACGCAATTCAGTTCGGAAACCTCTTAGTTCCATAACCTGGCGCTTTAGAGACTTTGGCCAATCTGACGGAGTCTCGGTTTCAAGAAACTGAGAGATCAACTCGCTAATAATCTGATCCTGCTCCGAACCGGTAATAAGTTCAGGTGGGTTTAAACCCAAAGCCAAAGATCGTTCACGCAAAATGTTGAAAGCAAAAGATGCCAGAGTCCTGGCCAGAGGGCCGGGAGTTGAACCTTGATATTCCAGAGCTAGTTCATCGCGTAATTTGGTAGCCGATTCACGAGTTGCCGCTAACACCAGAAGTTCTTCAGGCTTGAAACCCGAGCGTAGGCGACCCAGAATCAGAGCCTTGAGCGCCGTGGTTTTGCCGCTGGCTGGCACACCATAAACAAGGGCATTAACTCCAACTGGCAGGTCAGCAACCTTCCGCTGAGACGCCGATAGCGAAAGGGTTTCAAGAACGGCCCCCAGACCGTGTTTTCTAAAGAATGCATCAACCATTGAAAGCAGACTACTTCTCGCCCGTGACATTGTGCGCGAGGCGTCGGTGTGCTGTCGTAATCTATTGGAAGTAAGAGAAAAGGTGTCCCTTGGAAATTAAGATCGGTCTTCGCAATCTAGCCCGCGAACTCAGCTTTGAGTCAGAGCAGAACGGCCAAGAAATTGAGCAGACGGTTGCCAATGCCATCGAATCCGGCTCAAAACTAATCAAATTGGTAGACAACAAAGGCAAGCTTTTTATCATCCCAGTCGAAGCGCTTGGTTACATCGAAGTCGGCGCTGAGGAAGTTCGCAGAGTAGGGTTCATCGCCTAATGGAATATTCATTCGCCGTCATCGGTTTTTACGCCGTCATCCTCGGACTGGTAGCGCCATACATTTATGCACGCAGCGAAGAGTACGGCGCTCTACTACCACCGGCAATCGCAATGGTGGTTGGAAGTGTGCTCTGGGCAGCACTAACCTGGCTGGGTTTCAAATACACCGAGGGTTACATCTGGATCATCATCATGGTGGCAATGCCACTGGTTATGGTGTTTGTTTCGAGCCGATTGGCTCATTCGCGTATCAAAGCACGCGAAGCAAAACTACGCGGCTAAACCAATCGCATCCATTCGCAAACTGTGAGTTCCAATCAACTCACTAATCAACGGTTCCAGCTTCGAATAAGCCTCGAGGTTGACGCGTCGTTCGTCTTCTAGCGAAAGTTTTTTCGACTTCGCCGTTCCCGCTAGCTTGCGGTTGTCAAAAGCGGCACGGAGTTCCAGCAAAACATCGCCCATGAGCCTGCGACCCCAAAGCGCTAGTCGAGAAGCCAGTTGAGGGTTGTCCTTCATGGCCTCAATCAGCACCTGTTTTGCAAAGCGTTCAAAGGTTGCATCTTTCAGTGCTTTTTCAACATCTTCACGAATCTCATCTGGAAGACCAACTGCCAAGCGCTTATAAAAGTCTTCGAGAAGACCTCCGACCAGGTAAACCTTGACCACGGTCTCATACCAATCGATTCCATTGGTTCGTGAGTGAAACGTTTCGATACGCTCGGTGAACGGATCCATGGCATCGGTTGCGTCCATGCCATTCGTCGATAGCAATTTGGCAATCGAACGGTACTTCTGAAAGCTCTTCGCTGCGGCTTCACTCAGCTGAGCTTTGTCGGCAGTGGTTGGCGAAAACTTCAATTCGTTGGTCAGAATTTCGAACTGGCTGAGTTCTAGATATGCCAACTGTCCGAGAAAAATCTTTGGTTCTGGAGTGTACGGAGCCAGATCAATGGCCTCGATGTTTCTAGCGCGACGCTCTTCGCGTTCCGGCAACACAAAGTTTCGTGCCTTTTTGCCGATGCGCTTAATCCACTCAAACATGGTTATAAGAATAACTCTCGTAAACTAGCAAAGACTAATAGGAGACTCTTTTGACATTTGCCGAACTTGGCATCGACGCCGACATCGTTGAGGCGCTAACCAAAAAAGGCATTACCGAGCCTTTCCCAATTCAGGAGCAGGCAATCCCTGTTGCCTTGACCGGCCAGGACATCATCGGCCAGGCAAAAACCGGTACCGGCAAGACTTTCGGCTTCGGCCTTCCACTAATCCAAAAGCTTGGATTGAACCCAGCCAAAGGCGCTCAGGCGCTCGTGGTGGTTCCAACACGTGAACTTTGCATCCAGGTTGCCGAAGACCTCGTTCTTGCCACTGGCAACCGCGACACCACCGTTGTTGCCATCTATGGCGGTAAGTCTTATGAAGGCCAGATCGCTGAGATTGAAGCCGGCGCACAGATCATCGTGGGTACCCCTGGACGCCTAATCGACCTAGCGAAGCAGAAGAAGCTCGACCTCGGCAAGATCACTTTCATGGTGCTCGACGAAGCCGACGAAATGCTAGACCTTGGCTTCCTGCCAGACGTTGAGCGCCTGTTCGCCATGACTCCTCCACTTCGCCAGACTCTGATGTTCTCGGCCACCATGCCTTCGAGCATCTTGACCTTGGCCCGCAAATACCAGAACCGCCCAATGCACATTCGCGCGAACGAAGCCGAAGAGGGTCACACCAAGGCCGACATCAAGCAGTTCATCTACCGAGCACACTCGCTCGACAAGGACGAAGTCGTCGGTCGCATCCTGCAGGCTGAGGGTCGCGGCAAGACCGTCATCTTCTGCAAGACCAAGCGCCAAGCCAGCAAAGTTTCCGAAGAACTCATCGATCGCGGTTTCAACGCAACCGCTCTTCACGGAGACATGTCGCAGGAAGCCCGCGAGCGCTCAATGGCTGCTTTCCGCTCTGGCAAGAAGGAAATCTTGGTTGCAACCGAAGTTGCTGCCCGAGGCATCGACGTCGACGACGTGACTCACGTAATCAACTACACGGTTCCAGAAGACGAGAAGAATTATCTGCACCGCACCGGTCGCACCGGTCGAGCCGGTCGCACCGGCATCGCGGTCACTTTCGTTGACTGGGAAGACATGACCCGTTGGCAGAACATCAACACCGCTCTTGAGCTTGGTATCCCTGAACCTGTGGAAACCTACTCGAGTTCGGCGCACCTGTTCACTGACCTAGACATTCCTGCTGGCACCAAGGGACGAATTCGAGCCACCACCATGGTTCCTAAGCAGTCATCAAGTAAGCCAGAACAGCGACGTGGCGGAGAACGCAAGCCTCAGGGCGGTCACAAACCTGAAGAAAAGCGCGAACCTCGCCCAACTTCAGATCGCAACCGTCAACGACGTCGCACTCGCGGTGGCGGGGCTAAGCCCACTGAATAGCCGAACCGGAGCCCTGCGATTCGATTCGCTTCAACATTTCCAAACTGGTGGTGTTTTCGCCTAGTCGGTTTTTCTTACCGGTCATACCGTGGTAATCCGAAGATCCGGTAAGAACAAGATTGAATTCAGTGGCTAGGTCCGTGAGCCATTTTCGGGCGACGTCGCCGACCTCGCGATGGTTCACCTCGAAGCCACCAAGACCCGCTTCGATAACTTCGACGAAATGCTCACGATGAAGTTGAGTTATTACAACCTCTTCACCTTTTTTGCCTCGAGCTAAAGGGTGAGCCATGACTGAAACGCCCCCAGCTGCGTGAACAAGTTTCACTGCCTGAACGGTGGGGATTCCAGCACTCTGAACATAGAAGCGAGCGCCTTTGTCCAGCGGGCCATTGAAAGCTTCGTCTCGATCGGCCACAAGCTTTAGATTGACCATGGCGTCTGCAATGTGAGGGCGCCCTAATGACTTACCTTCTTCACTGAGAGTGGCCCGAACTGCTTCCATGGTGAGCGTCTTGTAATCATCTCGAAGGTTTTCGACGTATCTTTCGATACGAGTTTCGCGAGCCGTTCTTACTTCTTCCATGATGGTTTGAAGTGGCTCGTAGTTTGAATCTGGAAGGTATGCAAGCATGTGCACCGAGACGCCATGGTGGTTAGTGGTCAGTTCAATTCCAGGAACAAACGTAATGCCGTGCTTTGCTGCTTCAATGCGAGCTTCTGCCCATCCGGCAGTGGTGTCATGGTCTGTGAGAGCAAGTACATCTAGACCGGCTTCTGCAGCGTACTGGAAAATCTGCTGCACGGATTCTTTGCCGTCTGAATGTGTGCTGTGACTGTGCAAGTCAATCTTCATAACAACCTCTCTCAACTCCTAAAGACTAGCCGCAGGGTTTGACGTTTAGTGGCAGTATGGAACGCATGACTGAAGCAAAGAAGCCTCATAAGAGCGGTCGAACCACCAGCCCAAATAGCCCAGAATTCATGAAGTTCATTTCTAGCGGGTGGGCGGCTGAACGAGAAGAACCGCAACCAAAAGCAGAGGTGGCAACCTATGCCGCTCGTCGTCGCGCTATCGTGGCCGAAGCTTTTGCAGGCAAGATTCTGGTGATCCAAGCTGGTGGGTCAGTCACCAGATCTAATGACACCGAATACCGTTACCGACCACACACAGCTTTTGCTCACCTAACCGGCTGGGGTTCGGCTACGGTACCCGACTCGGTTTTAGTGATCGACGCTAGGGCACACGCCCACCACTGCCAGCTGTATTTTCGACCAACCGCCGGCCGAAATACTGAAGAGTTTTTTACGGACAGTTCAATTGGCGAATTCTGGGTTGGCGACCGTCCGGACCTTCGCCAGGTGGCTTCTTTGCTTGACATCGAAACGGTAGATCTGGTTGAACTCGATGACTACCTGAGTGCCCTTCCCGATGACTTGGTGGTTCGACTCGAAAACCAAGAGCTGGCAACTTTTGTGGACGAACTGCGTTTGGTAAAAGACGAATACGAAATTGAGCAGATGCGTCAGGCTGTGGCGGTTAGTTCGGAAGGATTCAACGATGTGCTTCGAGCGCTTCCTTGGGCTATGGCTCATGAACGCGGTGAACGAGTAGTTGAATCGGCTTTCTTTGCTAGAGCACGTATGGACGGAAATGATCTTGGCTATGAGACCATTGCCGCCTCAGGTGCTCATGCCTGCATCCTTCACTGGATTCAAAACGACGGACCGGTAAAACCTGGCGACCTGCTTTTGGTGGACGCCGGTATCGAATTGGAATCGCTCTACACCGCCGACATAACTAGAACCATTCCAGTCAGTGGACACTTCACGCCGGTGCAACGAAAGATTTACGAAGCCGTGCTGGAGGCAGCCGATGCAGCTTTCGCGGTTGCCAAACCTGGAGTGAAATTCCGTGCCTTGCACGAAGCCGCAATGAAAGTCATTGCCACAAAAATGATTGAGTGGGGTTTTATAGACATCACTCTCGAAGAGGCTTTAGCAGGAGACCGTCAGCTTCACCGTCGTTGGATGGTTCACGGAACCAGCCACCACCTTGGCATGGACGTGCATGACTGCGACCGCGCTCGCAGTGAAATGTATCGTGAAGCAGAGTTACGCGAAGGCATGGTTTTCACAATTGAACCGGGGCTCTACTTTCAGCCGGACGACCTATTGGTGCCGGAAGAATTCCGCGGAATTGGAGTTCGGATCGAAGACAATGTGCTGGTGACGAAAGACGGCCTTGAAAATCTCAGTGCTGCTCTACCTCGCCACCCAGACGATGTTGAGGCTTGGATCGCTTCGGCTAGTTAGTAGGTTTTGGAGCTTTAGCCATGGCCTCGTTGGCAAGGCTAACCAAATCGCGCGGAATCTGGATTTCGTAGGTATCAGCAACTAACTGTTGCTGCGAGACGAAGCTTCGCTTATTGCGACTGAGTGAAAACCGCACGATGTTCGCCAAGGCGCCCATGCCCGCAAAAGTAACCACGGTTGAACCAATTGAGCCAATTGAGGTGTCGGCCGAAGTGAAACTGTGCCAAACGAAACCCAAGATGGCACCGTTTAGTGCACCGGTGAGAGCAATTCGTGAGTAGTTGATGCGTCCGCGAGTGCGTTCAACGGTGCGAACTCCCCGGCCAACGATCGCGATCTGGCGCACTGGAAAGTTTCCAGCCAGCAGTTTTTCAACATGCTCAACAGCTGAATCGTAGTTGTCGAACTTGGCGATGATTTCGGCGCCAGGTGCAGCTTCGCTTTTCTTTGCCACTCGTTTGTCCTTTGTTTAGATACCTATTCTGGCATGCCCTTGACTGCTCGTCTAAGGTTGGTTAAGTGAGTGTAACTAGAGTCTATGTAGCCCGCCTTGTGGGCTGTGGCGTCTTTGACCCCGCGGGTGACCGTGTAGGAAAAGTCATCGACGTTCTAGTGGCGTACCGTAAAGCGGGCTCACCTAAGGCAACCGGTCTCCTAATTGAGATTTCAGGACGTCGCCGCGTCTTCGTTCCAATCACTCGAGTGACCTCGATTGTTCCTGGGCAGGTAATCACGACCGGCCTGATCGACCTTCGACGTTTCACCCAGCGCGGGCGTGAAGTCCGTGTAATTGCTGAGATTTTGGGTCGTCGGGTGACCCTAACTGATGGTTCGAGCGTTGCCAACATTGAAGACATCGCGATTGAAGTGACCAAGTCGAAGGACTGGTTCGTCAGTGAACTTTTCCTTCGCAAGCCAAAGACTTCCGCTTCGCCTTTCGCCCGCGGCGAGACCATGTTTGCAACTTGGGACCAGATTGTTGAGTCAGACCCGAACGACGACGGCCACAATGCCTCGGCTTTGATTGCCAGTTACTCAGACCTTCGCCCAGCCGATTTGGCTTCGGCGCTAATGGACCTTCCGGACGACCGAATGGTTGAGGTTGCCGAAGAGCTCGACGACGAACGTTTGGCTGATGTGCTTGAAGAGCTTCCTGAGGAAGAGCAGATAGACATCATCGAAGAACTTGAGGACGAACGTGCCGCCGAGGTTCTCGACCTGATGGAACCTGACGACGCCGCCGACCTAATGGCCAACCTTCCGAAAGAACGTTCCGAAGCGATTTTGGAACTGATGGACGAAGAAGACGCCGACGACCTTCGCATGTTGATGCAGTACGACGAGTACACCGCCGGTGGTTTGATGACCACCGAACCGATTATTTGTGCTGCCGACGCGACCGTCGCAGAGGCCATGGCCCTGATTCGTCGCAAAGAAATTTCACCGGTTTTGGCGGCTTCGGTTTTTGTAACCTTGCCACCTTATGAGGTTGCCACCGGTCGCTACCTTGGTGTCGTCCACTTCCAAAAAATGCTTCGCTATCCGCCTCACGAGCGTCTAGGCTCGCTATTGGACACCGACATTGAACCAATCAAGCCGGAAACCCACATCTCGGTCATTCACCGAACTTTCGCAAACTACAACCTGGTTGCTCTGCCTGTCGTTGACGATGAGCAGCAACTAATTGGTGTGGTTACCGTGGACGACGTTCTTGACCACCTACTGCCAGAAGACTGGCGAACCGAGGAAGACCAGGAGGTATCGAAATGAGCAAGTCTAAAGACCGTCTAGACGCACCAATCGGTACTCGTAGCCGTTTTCCTCGCCTAAGCATTGACCAGGAACAATTCGGTCGCGCCTCGGAAGCCTTTGCTCGTGCCATGGGCACCGGCGGCTTCCTAATTGGCATGACAGTGTTCTGTGTAATTTGGCTCGCTTGGAACACCTTCGCGCCTGAAACTATTCAGTTCGACCCACGTTTGACCAACTTCACGTTGCTCACGCTGATTCTTTCGATGCAGGCCTCTTACGCAGCACCTTTGATCCTTTTGGCTCAAAACCGTCAGGACGACCGCGACCGCGTGAAGTTTGAGCAAGACCGTCAGCGTGCGGAGCGTAACCTTGCCGACACCGAGTACCTTGCTCGTGAAGTTGTGGCGCTTCGCTTGGCGATGGAAGAGATGGCCACCAAGGACTTCGTGAAAGACGAACTTCGTGACCTGATGCGTGAACTTCTTGAAGAGTTGCGCGAGCCTGCCAAAAAGAGCAAGCCAAAGGGCAAATGACTTCACGCGATGAGGCTCTAGCCGCATTAGCTAGGGTCATTGATCCAGAACTTCGACGCCCGATTACCGAACTTGGCATGGTTGGTGACCTAACCGGCTCCACCATCGACATCAAACTCACGATTCCCACCTGCCCTGCCGCCAAACAGATTGAGGCTGCCGCAAACCTTGCGGTTGAGTCGCTGGGGCTGACCGTGAACCTAACTGCGATGAACCAGGACGAACGCGACGCACTGAAGCTGCAACTTCGTGCCGGCCGTGCTCCTCGCACCAACCCGTTCGATGAAAACAGTGTCACGCGCATCTTCTTGGTTGGCTCTGGCAAGGGCGGTGTTGGTAAATCAACTCTGACCGCCAACCTTGCCGTGGCTCTTGCTGATCAAGGCTTCTCGGTTGGCCTCATCGACGCCGACATCTTCGGCTACTCGATTCCAGGGCAACTTGGCATCACCGACAAGCCAACCCAGCTGGACGAAATGATTTTGCCGCCGGTGGCTTTCGGTGTGAAGGTGATCTCGATCGGCATGTTCGTCGATGGCTCGCAGGCGGTTGCCTGGCGCGGGCCGATGTTGCATCGCACGGTTGAGCAGTTCCTGAAAGACGTCTTCTGGGGTCAGCTCGACTTCCTGCTAATTGACATGCCACCGGGCACTGGCGATGTGGCAATCAGCCTCGGCCAAAACCTTCCAACCGCAAAGAGCCTGGTAATCACCACTCCTCAGACCGCTGCCGCCGAGGTTGCCCTGCGTTCGGGCGCCCTCGGCCTCCAAACCGGCCAGTCGGTCTTCGGTGTCATCGAGAACATGTCTTGGTTAGAAAACCAAGACGGCTCGCGGCTAGAAATCTTTGGTTCAGGCGGCGGCGAAGCCGTTGCCAAACACCTCGAAACTTCTCTGCTCGGCCAGGTGCCAATCTCGGTCAGCCTTCGCGAAGGCTCGGACCAGGGTAAGCCGGTCGTCCTAGAAAATCCAGTCGACCCTGCCGCAGTTGCCATTCAAAGCTTGGCGAAAAAAATGGCCGAGGTAAAACTCGACCTAAAGGGTAAAACTCTGCCAATGGCCTAAGTGGCCTCCGAGTCAAACGGTGGCTTCTCTCCTGAGTTTAAATGTTCAACCACAGGCGCCGCAGCGGCAACGGTTGCCACATCTTTGAGTGCTTCTTTCTCAACCGAGAAATTTAGGTCTTCAGTCAAAGCTTCACGAATGATCCGACGCGGATCGTATTGACGTGGGTCAAGTTTTCGCCAGTCGACATCTTCGTATTCAGGGCCGAGTTCGTCCTTGATTTGAGTCTTGGCGCCTTCTGCCATTTTCCGAATGTTTTTGATTATGTTTGCCAAACCTTTGGCGTATTCCGGCAAGCGCTCAGGACCCAGCACAATGACTGCAATGATGCCGAGAATCAGTAACTTCTCGCCGCTTAGACCAAACACCCTTACAGGCTACTAGCCCGCTACCGCATTTGAACAACCGGTGGCTTTATCCTTGACGCATGGTCGACAAAATCTCCAGCTGGAAATTCGTAGAAGAGTTCTTAGAAGAACCGGTTTCTTTACTCAAAGCGCGCGCTCGCGCCGATGAATTGGGTATTGAATGCGTAACCCCGGCAACCGGAGCCCAGCTTGCGTTTATCGCCAGTGCCCTTGGCGCCAGCGCTATCGTCGAGGCCGGAACCGGCGCCGGAGTCAGCGGCCTTTGGCTATTGAGCGCTTCCGACAAGTCAGTGCTTGCCACTATCGACACCGAGCCAGAGTTTCAGGCTGCCGCCAAGCAAGCCTTCGCTGATGCGGAAATTCCTGCAAACCGAACCCGCGTGATCTCCGGCCGAGCCATCGAGGTCATGTCCAACATGGCCGATGCCGCTTACGACCTAGTGGTCTTGGACGCCGACAAAGAGACACTCGAGCAGCAACTACACGAAGCAGTCAGGCTCTTGAGACCAGGAGGAGTTGTCGCAATCACTCACGCACTTTGGCGCGATCGAGTTCCAGACCCTGCGATGCGCGATGACGCCACAGTTACCTACCGAGATGCCCTTCGCTTCTTTACCCAAAACAGCGACTTTGTAACCGCGCTGGCTACGGTTGGCGATGGATTGCTGATGGCAAGCAAGCGTGCCTAAAACGCCTTAAATAACAAAACCCCCGACCGCACAGTCGGGGGTTTTAGCTTGTGCTATTTCTTGATTACCGCGTTGAATGCAGCTACGAGATCTAGGGCTTCCTGCTCGCTCACTGCTGCAACGAAACGGCCGCCACCTTCTAGAGGTAGTCGGAGGATTAGCTGTCCTCGGCTGTCGCGTTCTACTTCAACTGGACCATCGTTACCGCGTGGTTTTTGAACTGCCATTTAGTGCATTGCTCCTTGTATTGCTGGCATCTTTGCCTTAGTTCTATTATCCCAGACCACAGGTCTAGCGATTACCCAAAGGGTGCCAATCGTTACTTAGAGAGCCAGTTCTTGAGGCCGGAGTAGCACGCTTCGATTTGCGCTACTGGAACACTCTCGTCGTCTGCGTGAGCTTTGTTTGGGTCGCCAGGACCATAGTTCACGGCTGGCACCCCAAGTGCACTGAAACGCGCAACATCGGTCCACCCATACTTCGGACGAGCGGCCACTCCGATCGAATCTACAAAGGCTTTTGCGGCCGGCAAATCTAAACCAGGACGAGCGCCTGCCGAAGCGTCGGTAACTTCAACTTCAAACCCGTCGAAGAATCCGCGCAGATAATTTTCGGCATCAGCCAAAGACTTGCTCGGAGCAAAACGGTAGTTCACGGTTACGGTGCCCAGGTCTGGAATCACGTTGGTGGCAATACCACCGGAGATCATCACAGCGTTCAAACTCTCGCGGTAGTCAAGACCATCAACGGTAACCGTGTCTGGCTGATTGCGCTCCAAACGTGCCAGCACATCGGCTAGCCCGTGAATCGCATTCTTACCCATCCAAGGACGAGCCGAGTGGGCTTTCACTCCGGTGGAAGAAACCACAACACGCATGGTTCCGTTGCAGCCGCCTTCAATAACGGCAGCGGTTGGTTCGCAAAGCACAGCAAAGTCGGCCTTCAAAAGTTCAGGGTGGTTTCGAGCCAGACGGCCTAGACCGTTTAGCGATGCATCAACTTCCTCATGGTCGTAGAAAACCCAAGTAACGTCTACGTTTGGTGAAGTTAGCTCACAGGCCAACTTGAGTTGCACCGCAACTCCGCCCTTCATATCGACCGTGCCACGGCCCCAAAGCGATGGCTCTCCCGCAACATCGATTCGACGAACCGGAAGGTTATTGGCGATTGGCACAACGTCGATGTGTCCAGCGATCACAACCCGAGAGTCTCGACCCAATGAGGTTCGAGCAACCAAAGCATCGCCGTCACGCAGAACCTCTAGATGAGGCTGAGCCCGAAGAACAACCTCAATCGCGTCTGCCAGAGCGCGTTCATCACCAGAAACCGACGAAATGTTACAGATGGCTTCGGTGAGCGCGACCACGTCTCCAGTGGCATCCAGCGAAGTAACAGACATGAAAACGAGCCTACCTTGTAACCTAGACGGGTGACTGAAACGACTTTTGTAACCGGTAAGGCCTGGGGCCACGGACTTGCGACCATTGCCCAAGATGGAACCGTCCTAGATACTTGGTACCCGAACCCTCAATTGGGTGAAGCCCCGAAGACCGATGCTCTCTGGGTTGTACCAAAAGAACTTGATGCACTCGCACAACAAGACTCGCTTCGCAAAGTTTCGGTGCAAGTGGTTCGTACCGAAATAGACCTCGAACTTCCGGTCACCACCACCGCCGACGCCTACCTGCGCCTGCACCTTCTTAGCCACCTACTGGTCAAGCCAAACTCAATCAACTTGGACGGCCTACTCCCAGCACTTCCGATCGTTGCTTTCACCAGCTCCGGACCGGTTGAAGTTGACCTACTGGACGAAATTCGCCCACACCTTCAGCGTGCCGGCATTACCATTCACGCCATCGACAAGTTCCCCAGACTCATCGACTATGTAACTCCAAAGAAGGTTCGAATTGCAGACGCCAGTCGCGTTCGTCTCGGCGCTCACCTTGCCCCAGGCACCACGATCATGCACGAAGGTTTTGTGAACTTCAACGCAGGAACCCTAGGAACCGCAATGGTTGAGGGTCGCATCTCGCAAGGTGTTGTTGTCGGCGACGGCTCGGACATCGGCGGTGGTGCTTCCATCATGGGCACCCTTTCAGGCGGCGGAAAGCACAAGGTTTCAATCGGTTCGCGGGCTCTTCTAGGAGCCAACGCCGGTGTTGGAATTTCAATTGGTGACGACTCGGTGGTCGAAGCTGGCCTTTATGTCACCGCCGGCACGAAAGTAACCATTATCGACAGCAACGGTGAACGCACCGCCAAAGCAGCCGAGCTCTCCGGGGTAGCTGGCCTACTATTCCGACGCAACTCAATTAACGGTCGCGTTGAAGTTCTTCCCCGTGAAGGCGTTGGAGTGGTACTCAACTCAGCACTACAAAACTTGTAGTCCTAATGATTACCTTTCTGAAACGCTGGGGTGTCACTAACCCATGGGTTTGGGTGTTTCTGATTACAACGTCGCTTCAAGTTTTTAGAGGATCGCCAATCGATACCCTCATCTTCGGCTCAAGCACTCTCGTGGTTTGGTTGGATGCGGCTGGTTTTTTCAAGAAATCTCTTCAAGAGCGGCCCAAGGTTAGTAACGCGCTGATTGTTTTGGTGATGTCGGTAATCGGTCTCTCCCTGAGCTTCTTTCCTCGTCATACCTACTTTGCTGGCGCAATCATGATCAGCATTCTTCCGGTGGTTCTCTACCTGGTTTGGCATCGTGACCGTGGTCCTAAAGAAAAAGCAGACAAGGTGATGTCACGAACCAAACTGGTTTGGACCATCTTCTGCCTGTTGGTTTGCGTTTGGGAGTTTGCTGCCAACATTCAAGGACAGTTAGAGAACAATCTCTATACCCATCCCACAATTTCGGTGCTAATCGACCCGATGCTTGACACTAGTGTGGGCCAAACCATTTTTGTAATTGTTTGGCTGTTCTTAGGTTTAGGTTTGCTTAGAATCTGGGGTCGCAAATGACCGACCCACAGATTGTCATAACCGGGTATCTAGTTCTAGTCGCACTAGGGCTAACCCTTTGGATACTTTCGAAGGTTGAAAGAATCAAACTCCACAAGGTTGGCGTGCTGATGGACCGAATCCTGCACCACCGCACTACTCGTGTGGCAATCATCCTTGGCTGGTGGTGGCTAGGTTGGCACTTTTTGGTCAACCAAATCGCTCGCTAGTTTCACTATTGAAAAACTGGAACTCCGATTATGTTCAACGTTTTTGCCCCGGTTCGCCAATCTCCAATCAAACGGAAGAGGGTTCGTTTGGTCCAAGCCTGAGCTGGTCGAAGACTTATCAGGTTAGCGTTTGGCAACAGGCTATAAACCTGATTCGGTTTTCCTGCTTCATCGGTGCTTGCCGTAATCCCATTTAGGTTTATGTTGTGAACCTGAATGGTGTGGTTGTAACAAAAAACGCTGAAATCGGTGGTGTTCGTTAAAGGATTGTATTGAATTTCTTGTTCAGGGTGGTAGAGGAAACAACCATAGCTATTGTCTTGAGACATCAGAGATTCAATACCTTGAACACTGACTTCGGGACTTGTAGCTAAGCTGCCGGTTATTGTCAACTTTTTGCCAATGCGCTGATCGCCCTTGATCTTTTCAATTTTTATCGTTCTGGTTCCTGGCAGAATGTCTCCTCCGCCACACTCGCAGCCCCCTCCGACTGCCACAGCCGCAAGCGGAAGGCCGTTCACAGCCCCATTCGAAAGAATGGAATTACTTTCTAGAGATACTTTGGCCACGTGCAGGTAGATTGTGGTTGTTTTTGTGGTGCTGTCGTAGAGAATTCCAGGTTTCCCGCTCAGCGCATGACCATTCAACACAATTCCAGTTGTGTCAAAAGTGGTTGCTTTTACGGTTTTCAGCTGACCAGATACATTGAGCTTCCGACCTACTCTCACATCGCCTTCAAAGTATCGGTCGTTTGAATCTAAACCCCCCAAACAAATAGTTTGCCCAGCTTCAATTGTTAGAACGTTCCCGTCGGTCCCAACGAGTTTTTCACTTCCCAATTTCCAGGTTAGAGCTGCCTTAATAGTCATCGGTTTCTTGGTCGTATTTTTAACCTGCAAACAAGGAAGGGTTAAGTCTGCATCTGGTTGCACATCATTGGTTGAAGGGAACCCCCAACTAGCCACGGCATTTGGCAGAATTTTGAGGCCTTTTGCCACCTTCAATCCCTTCGGAATTAAGCTACTCAAACGCACCGGACTAAGAGTTATTTCAGCTGGCACAGCTAAATGGTCTTGTTGGTAGTTTCCAGCAATCGAGCCCAGTGCAAGGTAGCCCGTACTTTTGGCAGGTAGCATCAAATACTTCGGTGCGTTCGCTGGGGCTTGTCCATCAATCAAGAGATTACTAATCGAGAAACTCAGCGGTTTCGCGGTGTCATTGCTGAGTGTCAGCTGAGGAGTAGAACGACCCCCTTCAAACAAAAACCAGATGTCCGTGACAGAGATTTTCTTGGATGACATGTAAGCCGAGAAATTGTTAGCAAATGAAGAGTTTGTGTGCACCAAACCACTCAAGGCAATGTCAGTTGCACGTTCGAAACCAAGCCCAGTCGGTGACGCGCAGGCTTTGTAGGTGTCACCAACTCGGTCTGCTGAATAATCAAGTGGATCAGTATATTCAACTAAATCGATTCGGTAAGTTAGCAAAACTTCATTGAAATAAAGAGTTTTGTAAGGTGCGTTAGATCCGACCAAGGGAAAACAGGCACGTCCTTCGCTGAATTCGAAAGTAGTTCCTGGCGTAACCAGATTCGCTAAATGTAGGTCTAGATTTGCAGCAAATGGCAATGTGGAAGCATTACTAGGTGCATTGCCGAAAAAAATTGAAGCGAATAGTGCGAGCACAGTTAAAAATGATTTGGCTGAGCGACTTAACATTGGCGATCCTTTTGTAGGGTATTTCCAAATGTAATTGGGTTAGTCCCGAAAAACTAAGAAAATCTCGTTGTCTGAGATAACAAATTTCTAAGCGATTCGGTTCGCAGGATTTACGAACAGGTGAACCAGGTTGCCAATAAGGTCGGCGCGAATGATTGCCCTAGCAACGTATTTGGAACCCAACTCAAAATCAAAAAGCTGAGCTGCCTTGGTGTCGTATTCGCTAATCTCACCAATTACTTTGTCTTCGAAAAACACGTCAAACACTTTGCTGGCAACCGGTTTGTTGTCGATCGCTTCGCGACATTTCAAAAAGACTTTGCCCTGCCAGAACGGCTCGCCCGCATCGGTGCTGCGCTTCAGAAGTTCCAAACGATTGGCACCGTAAATCGAATGACCGTAAATGCGGAAATGTTCTTCGTTCTCTGCCGGCTTTAGAAAAACGTGAGGTAACAGGATTTTGCGAGAAAGAAAGGAATCAATCTCTGATTCAGCATCAGCTTTCCGCTCGCCGAAAATACCCATTTTTAGACCTTAAGTTTGTTTTGTGCTGGCTTAAGCATACAAAAAATTACGATGTAAAAAATTCAGCAAACCAAGCCCCAGGCCACCCCAAATGGCATTTTGATGGAGAAAGCCTCGCAAACGTCAGGCTGTAAGTGTCACCTTTAGGGGTTCAATCGCGGCCAATACTTCTTCGAGCTGGTCTTTGGCTACCTCTAGGTCATAACGTGACTGCAAAGTTAGCCAAAAGCTCGGGCTAAGGCCAAAGGCCCTAGACAGGCGAAGCCCTGTGTCCGGCGTGATGGAACGTTTTCCATGAACAATCTCATTTATACGTCTTGCTGGAACCCCAATAGTCTTAGCCAGCTGATACTGAGAAATGCCCATTGGCTTCAGCATTTCTTCCAAGAGAACTTCACCCGGGTGGATTGGTTCAAAATCCTTTTTCATTTTTGGTTCCTTTCTCAGTGGTAATCAACGAGTTCTATGTTTTTGGGTCCACTTCTAGTCCACTCAAAGCAGATTCGCCATTGATCGTTGACCCGAATACTGTGCTGCCCTTCCCGCTTTCCCTTGAGGCTCTCAAGGCGATTCCCCGGGGGAATCCGAAGATCTTGAAGGACCTCCGCCGCATCGAGGATGAGAAGTTTTCGCTGTGCAATTCTTTGTAATTCCGGTGAAAACTTCTTCGAAGTGGACCTCTCCCAAATCTTCTGAGTGTCGGATTCTCGGAAAGAAATAATCACACACAAATAATAACGCTTGGCGTTATTATCGCCAAGCGTTATTAAATAATTTGTTGAAAACTAAACGTTGAAGCGGAACTCCACGACGTCGCCGTCGTGCATTACGTATTCTTTGCCTTCCATGCGAACCTTGCCGGCGGCCTTGGCGTCGGCCATGCTTCCCGCTGCGTCAAGATCGGTGAAGGACACGATTTCTGCCTTGATGAATCCGCGCTCGAAGTCGGTGTGAATAACACCGGCAGCCTGCGGGGCTTTGTCGCCCATGCGGATGGTCCAGGCGCGAGTTTCCTTCGGACCTGCGGTTAGGTAGGTCTGAAGGCCAAGAGTGCGGAAGCCAACACGTGCCAGCTGGTCTAGACCAGACTCACCAAGACCGAGCGACTCAAGAAGCTCGTTTGCCTCTTCGGCGGTTAGGTCAATCAATTCGCTCTCAACCTTGGCGTCCAAGAAAACAGCCTCTGCTGGAGCCACAAGGTCCGCGAGCGCTTTTTTCTTTGCAGGGTCGGTGAGTATGCTTTCGTCCACGTTGAAAACGTAAAGGATTGGCTTCGCGGTTAGAAGACCCAGTTCCTTGATCGGGGTTAGATCAATCTTGGTTGCCGAAAGCGGGCTTCCCGAGTCAAGCGCCTTGAGCGCTTCGTCCACGACGTCGAGGGTTGAAGGGTCAGCCTTCTTACCCTTGACTTCCTTCTCAATGCGGGTGCGGGCCTTCTCAAGGGTCTGCATGTCGGCGAGAATCAGTTCGGTGTTGATGGTTTCGATGTCCGAGTGGGCATCGACTTTGCCGTCAACGTGAATCACGTCTGGGTCAACAAACCCGCGAACCACTTGAGCGATTGCGTCTGCTTCGCGAATGTTGGCGAGGAACTGGTTACCAAGCCCTTCACCCTCGGATGCGCCGCGAACGATGCCGGCGATGTCTACGAAAGAAACTGGCGCAGGAAGGATTCGCTCCGAGCCGAAGATTTCGGCAAGACGGTTCAAACGTGCATCTGGCAGGTTCACCACACCAACGTTTGGCTCGATAGTTGCGAATGGATAGTTCGCAGCGAGCACGTTGTTCTTAGTTAGTGCGTTGAAAAGAGTTGACTTGCCGACGTTAGGTAGTCCGACGATTCCGATAGTTAAGGCCATTCAGAGAGTTTAATTGACTAATGCCCCTGAACTTCACAGCAATCGACTTTGAAACTGCAAATGGTTCGCCAGCTTCGCCCTGCGCGGTTGGTTTGGTGAAGGTTCGTGACGGCAAGTTGGTCGATGGTCTGGCGACTCTAATCAAGCCGCCTTCTCCTCACAATTATTTCAATGCCGGCAATATTCAGGTTCACGGAATTAGTCCTAGCGATGTTGATGATGCTCCAACCTGGGACGAAGTACTGCCGCTGCTCCTTGCTTTCGTGGGAGACGACATTCTGATTGCTCACAACGCCATGTTCGACATGGGAGTTCTCAAGAAGTCGGCTGAAGCTATCCAAGCTTCCCTGCCGGAGCTTAACTACACGTGCTCCCTGGAGATTTCGCGCAAAACCTACAACCTCGAGTCATATCGCCTGAACTCGGTGGCCTACGCGGTTGGGCACGAAGAGTTCAACCACCATGATGCACTAGCCGACGCCGATGCCTGCGCGAGAATCATCGTCCACGCCGCCAAACGTCACGGAGTTGAAAGTGTTGAAGAGTTAGTTTCCGCAGTTGGAAAGAAACTCAAGGTTTTAGTAACGGAAGTGTCCTAGGTTCGTGGCATAGTTTGCCCATGGACACTTACGTTTTTCTGGTTATTGGTTTAGCACTTGGCACTGGTCTGGGCTTTCTGATTGGCTCACGTGGCAAGAATTCAGACGGGATCTCACAGGGGCTATTGCAATCGGAGCAGGCTCGGGCCGAGCGAGCCGAGGCTGAGCTAGCTCAAATCCGCGAAACGGCTCGACTTCAGGCTGAGCAAGATTCTCGCCTCATGACTGAGATTTCACCTCTGAAGCAAAAGCTCACTGAAATGCAGGCAAAGGTTGTTGAGCTTGAGAAAGAGCGTACCGAGCAGTTCACCACCATCACCGAACAGATTCGCAACCAGCAGGCTATCGACTCACAGCTTCGAAACACCACTGCCGTTCTAGCCAACGCACTCACTAACAATCAAACCCGTGGCGGCTGGGGTGAAACTCGCCTTGAAGACATTGTGGTCTCCGCTGGTCTCGTGAAGGGCGTTCACTATGAAACCCAGTACGAGACTGTCAACCACGACGACGTGAAGATTCGCCCAGACATGGTGATCATGCTTCCAGACGCCAAGTTCGTGGCGATTGATTCCAAGGCTCCGATGGCAAGCTACCTGCGCGCTCAGGAAGAGCGTGAAAAGGGCATCGATGCCAACAAGGATGTCATCAAGCAGTACATGAAGCAGCACATCACCGATGTCAAAAAGCACATTCAAGATTTGGCGAAAAAGGATTATTGGTCGGGTCTAGAAAACTCGCCAGAGTTCACCCTGTTGTTCATTCCTTCAGAGCCGGTATTAGCCGCGACCTTGGATGAAGAGAACCTAATGGAGTACGCATTCCAGAACCGAGTTGCACTGGTGTCGCCAGTGTCTCTTTTTGCAGTGCTCAAGACCGTGGCCTACACCTGGCGCCAAAACTCGGATGAAAAAGTCATTCACGACATCATCAACCTTGGAACCGCTCTTTACCGAGAAGTTAGAATCATCGGCGAAAAGTACAACAAACTCGGCGGACACATTGATGCCGTTGTCGATGACTACAACAAGCTGCTCTCTAACCTCGACAAGAGTTTCTTGAAGCCAGCCCGCGACCTGAACTCTGCCGCTCAGAATCGCTTGGGAATCGAAGTGGTTCCAGATCCAAAAGTGATCGAAAATGGCACCAAACGCGCCTCCAGTCAGGAACTTACCGAAGGTTCTGCAGTCACCGACAACGAGTAACGAGGCGGTTACAAAGTCAAGGGTTTGACTTATTGAATAGGTATACTTTTCTGAAGTAGCGGACGAAGACGTCTTGCTGGATTACACCAACAAAACAGTACTTACCGCACAAGGAGACCTCATGAGTGGCGCGCCAATCATTACCTTGACTCCAGCACCAACCCTTGACCGCACCTACTTCGTTCACAATTTGATCGAAGGCGGAGTGAACCGTGCTGACTCGGTCGCCGAAGAACTTGCAGGTAAGGGCATCAACGTAACCCGAGGCCTATACCTTTCAGGCGTGAAGGCTCCAGGCGTTGTTCCAATTGGAAACAGCGACCCTGGTGTGTTTGCTCGCACCGGTTCAATGGACCAATTCATCCCTCACTGGGTAGACGGAACTCTTCGCGTTTCAACCACAATTGTTGAAAAAGACGGACCAACCACCAAAGTCAACGAAGCTCCTCGCCCACTTTCAGACAGCGACTGGAAAGAAGTAGTTGCACTTACCATCGCCAAGGTCAAAGAGAACAATGCTCAGTGGTTAGTAATCGCTGGTGCTCTACCAATCGACAAGGGAACCAACAAGTTTGTGGACCTAGAGCCTCTGTTCACAGCAATGCATGATCTTGGCGTTCGCGTGGCGATGGACTCAAGCGGTGAACCACTAAAGCTTTACGCAACCAAGGGCCTACCCTCGGTTATCAAGCCAAACGCTCACGAACTAGCCGAGACCGTTGGTCGCGACCTTCACACCGTTGGCGATGTTATCGACGCAGCGCGTGAACTTTGCCAGCACGGTATCGAATGTGTTCTTGCCAGTCTTGGCCCAGACGGCATGGTTGCTGTAACCAAAGACCGCGCATGGAAAGCCAAGACCGGTCCGGTCAAGGTAATCAACACCGTTGGTGCTGGCGACGCAACCCTTGCAGGCTTCCTAACTGCTGTGACCACGAACCCGGTTGCCGACGACTCAGAGTTCGGCGTTGGCTTCAACGTTTCACTCGGCGTGCAGAACGCGGTTCAATACGGTGCAGTTGCTGTAACTCAGCCAACCTCTGGTCTTGAGAACCTAGACAACATGCCTGTTGCCGAGGTTACCGACAACCCAGACCGTTCGACACCACTTGAAGAGATCGCCTACGCAGCTCCAACCAAGTAATTTAGGCGTCAACCTTTACTTCAACCAAACGTGCTCCGTCGAGAGCGCTATCTAGCACCATGCTCTGAATGGTTAGTTCACCATCTTCCTCGCGCACGCCGTCCACGAGAATGCCATCGGTAACACCGGTCAGCACGAAGATGTGACGCTCGCCGCCAACTAGGTCTTCCAGCTCAAACTTTTTGTCAAGCGCATAGCCCGCCTGCAAAGCACGCTCAATCTCATCGGGCGTCTGCGGAGCCAAGATGCCCTGCATGTAACCGCCAAGAACCCGAATGGCAACAGCGGTCAGCACTCCCTCAGGAGCACCACCAATTCCCAAGAGCAGATCCACTCCGGAGCCTTCGGTAGCAGCAGCCACAGCCATGGCAATGTCACCTTCTTCGAAACGAACCCACTGAGCACCAGCAGCCTGGATTTCCTGAATCAGTTCGAAATTGTTTGGCTTGTTGATCACGGCAACGCGAACATCAGAAACCGGAACATCCAAGGCCTTGGCCAAAGCCAAAACATTTGAGGTAGCCGAAGCATCGATGTCGAGCACTCCCCTGGCAACACCTGAAGAAACCAACTTCTTCATGTAATAAACCTCGTGGCAGTCGAGCATCGTGCCGCGCTCGGTTGCAGCAATAACCGACACAGCGCCCTTGGTGCCAGCGGCCGCCAGTTTCGTGCCATCGATTGGGTCAACCGCAACGTCCCATTCGATTGAATTTCCCTGACCGAGAAGTTCCCCGTTGAAAAGCATTGGGGCTTCATCTTTTTCGCCCTCGCCGATCACCACAATGCCACCAAACTCGGAAGCCGAGAGGCTGTAACGCATGGCGTCTACGGCAGCTCCGTCTACTGCCATGCCGTCTCCACTGCCGACCAGAGACCAGGAACCGGTCACTGCAGCAACCGTGGCGGCCAGAAGTTCGATGGTTGGTGTTGGTGCTTCGTGAAGAGTCATGCGGTCCTTTCAACGGACCTAACAAAGCCCAGTATTGGTAACATTGTATAAACCAACGCCGTTTCCTATGAGGAGAACCATGCCAGTAGCAAGCCCAGATCAGTACCTAGAAATGCTTGACCGCGCCAAAAAGGGTGGCTTTGCCTACCCTGCGATCAACGTTTCCAGCTCGCAGACCCTAAACGCTGCCCTAGCCGGACTAGAAGCTGCAGGCTCAGACGGCATCATCCAGGTGACCACCGGCGGTGGCGACTACTGGAGTGGTCCAACCATCAAGAACATGGCCTCTGGCGCTGCAGCAATGGCTGCGTTCGCTCGTGAAGTTGCCAAAAACTACGGAATCACGGTTGCCCTTCACACCGACCACTGTGCCAAGGACCAGCTAGACAAGCTAGTTCGCCCACTAATCGCAATCTCGGAAGACCGCGTCAAGCGCGGCGAAGACCCACTATTCAACTCACACATGTGGGACGGCTCGGCTGTTCCTATGGCTGAGAACCTAGAAATCGCTAAAGAGATGCTGAAGCTAACCAAGAACATCGGTGCCGTGCTTGAGATCGAAGTTGGCGTTGTCGGTGGCGAAGAAGACGGCGTTGAGGGCGGCATGGGTGAACACCTTTACACCACACCTG
>JALQVK010000037.1 GCA_023260375.1 Rhodoluna sp.
CTACTTGAGTGTTTGGAAAGCCGGCGCATTTTGGGCGATGTTCGCAATCACTGCAATCGGAGGTTGGCTCATACACTTTGCTGGTGGCAATCTGTTGCACACAGTCATCTCACTAGCAATCTGCCTAATGCTGATCGCGGTAAGGCAGAAGACAGATCAGGTCCGTGCACTTGTGGCGCTTGGTTTCATTTTGCAGAGCGTGGTGATTTTGATTTGGGGATAAAGCTTGGAGCTAAAGCGGAAAACCTCCTCCGCCTCAAAAATGAATTCGGATTCAAAGTGCCAGAATTCGAGGCTGTGCCATTCTCGGAACTAATCGAAAACTTCGACGATTTTGGGATAAAACTTGAAACCACCATCGACAAGTTTTTGTCAGGAGAATCCGACCTTAGACAAACTGAGTCTAAAGTTGCCAAGATACTTGGCACTTTGGCAGTCGATCAGAAGGCCTTGCTAGCTAATTTTGAGAAACTGAATCGCCATGGTTGGAAGAAAGTCAGCTTTAGAACTTCTGCGGCACTGGAGGATGGTCTAGAGCACTCGTTTGCCGGCCAATACGAGTCTTACCTCGACCAAGACTTCACAATCGAAAATTTCGAATCACATATTCTCAAGACTTTTGAAAGCTTGGTTGCTCCAAAGGTTTTGAACTACGCCAAACAAAAAGGTTTTCATAATTTTGTTATTGCTGGTTCCGTAATCGTCCAAGAAATGTTCTTTGGAAAAGCTTCTGGAGTCCTGTTTACCGAAAACGGTTCAGCCAAAATCCAGATCGCCTATAGCCAGTCTTGGCGAAACACCGTGGTCGAGGGCGAAGACGCCAAAGAACTGCTTATCGAGCGCAACAAAATTGCGAGTTCCGGGCTTGACTGGCAATTTATTGAGCTTTGCAAAAAGTCTCTGGAACTTGAATACGCGTTGGAGACCCCGGTTGATGTTGAGTGGGCTTTCGACAATAAGGAACTGGTCTTTCTTCAGTTCCGACCGATTACTCAAAGGGTTTTAGAGCACACTTTTGAATGGGATAGCACCAATATCTCTGAAAACTACCCTGGCCTTACCCTTCCACTCACCTACTCGCTAATTCGCCAGTTTTATGCCGGTGTTTATCTGGCTTTCTTCAAAAAACTTGGAGCTACAACCACCGACATCGAAGACAAACGACCAATTGCCGACAACATGCTCGGCTACCTGAATGGACGCGTCTACTACCGAATTTCAAATTGGTATCAGGCGGTCAAATTGATTCCTGGAAGATTCAATCAGGAATTCTTCGAGGGAATGCTGAACCCGGTGAAGAAACGTGGCAAAGCCGAACGTGCCCAACTGGATCTAAAGTCAACGTTTGCACTCATCAGATTTCTCAAGCTCCTGCTGGGCTCGGAGCGAGCTAGTCGTCGATTCAGCAATTTGATTGCGAAGAAAATAGCGTTCTATGACGCCATCGACTTTAGTTTCATCAACGCTTCAGCAATCTTGGAATCCAGCAAGCGAGCGCGGGCAGAGATACTCAACGACTGGGCCACAACGATTCTCAACGACATTCGCCTAATGGTCTTCCATGGCCTAATGCAGCGTTTTTACCTAAAGAATGAGAATCCAAACGACTACCTAACAATGATTCAAGGATTGACCGACAAAGCCTCGATTCGTCCGCTCGAAGCACTATCTGAACTTGGACAAGTGATTTCTAAGGCCATGGAAATTGAGGGAGTTGATTCACCAATGAAACTGCAGGGAACTGCTCAGTGGCTCAAGGTGAAGTCTGAAGCATCAACGTACATCTCCAAGTTTGGCGCCAGAACACCTGGCGAACTGAAACTCGAAAATATTCGCATTTCAGATGAGCTCGAGACCATTCTTACCATGGCCCTGAAAGCTGCCGAATCTGGCATCAGTTCACTTCCAGCGATCGAGAAACGTGTCGAGATTTGGCCTGACGGGCTTCCAAGAGTTTTGCGACCTCTGATTCGCTCTGTTGCAAAGAACACCCGCCAAGCCATCGACTGGAGAGAAAGATTCAGATTCAATCGAGCCCAAACGTTCAACCTTTCAAGAAAAGCCTTCGACGCGATTGGTCAGATTCTGGAAATCGAAGGAATCATCGATAATCGGCGCGACATTTATTGGTTGACCGACAACGAGGTGGACGAATTGGTGAATGCACACTCCCCAGTTTTGTCTGGCAAAGAAATCGTTTCACTTCGTAAATCCAAGTTTGCAAACTATGAAAACCTCAACCAAGGGTTGGCAGTTTCTGGTTCCGGCAAAATCGCTGCCGTGAACCTAACCAACACCGAATCCATCGAGGATGGAAAAGGGCTTGGCGGAAACGGAGTGGCTCCCGGACTGGTAACCGCGGAGGCAATTGTGGTTCGTGAATTCGACCCAAATCTCGACGTGCGAGGCAAAGTCTTGGTGGTCCACTACATCGATCCAGGCTGGACGTTGCTTTTCACTCAAGCCGCAGCGATTGTCGCCGAACGCGGAAACGCACTCTCCCACGCCGCCATTATCGCCAGAGAGATTGGAATACCAGCAGTAGTTGCTGCCATCAGAGCCACAACTGAAATATCCACTGGTCAAATCATTACCGTCAACGGAACCACAGGAACGATTACGCATGAATCGCTATAAGAAAATCGCCCAAACTATTGGCTGGGCTGGGCTAGCCAGTTTCTTGAGCCTAGGTGCAGCCTGGACTGCCCTAGCGTTTGTGTTGTCACATAATTTCAAACTCGCGGTCGTTTTTTCTTGTGCAGCTTTTTTATTGGACGCCACCGACGGTTTCATCGCCAGAAAATTGGGGACAGCTTCGGAATTCGGCCGCCAGCTCGATTCCATGATTGATTCGATCAACTATTCACTTTTTGCTGCAGTTTTCATTCTTCAAGTACTTCTACCAGGCACTCTCGGGGCAATTGCTGGTTACACAGTTCTCGCCTTCGGCATTTTGCGCCTGGTTCTTTTTAACATCAACGGATTTCACTCCGAAGGTGATACCAACTACTACACAGGCGTGGTCACTCCGCATTTGAGTCTTGCCGGACTGATTCTTTATTCGATTGGCAAGTTCACCGATTGGCTGAGTTGGGCAGGCAGTGACGTTTTGATTTTTACCATCTTGATGCTGATGGCCGTTGGGCAAATCTCCACCCTAAAGGTTCGCAAAACCGGCGCTCTTGCCTTCTGGATTCCTGCGACGGTGATCATTGGGGTGTGTGGTTACATTTGGCTGTAACCGTGACCTCAAAGCTCAGTCCCGAATCTTCAGATCAAATCATCGAAGAAATCTTTTCAATCACTTCTGCAAAGGCGAAAGAACTAACCCCAAGGAGTATCGAAACTCTTCGTGAGCTTGTTGCAGAAAACAGGCTGATCACCGCATTTGATGTTGATCGTTTGATTGGCTGGGCAGTGGTGGAGCGACTGACCAAGAACGTAAGTGAACTTGGCATGGCGTATGTGAAGCCAGAGTTCAGACGCGCCGGCGTCCTTCACAAAATGCTCGATGAAGTTTCCAGGCGACCAGAGCTTTTGATTATCGCTTCCTACTCCAACGAACTTATTGAGTACGGCATTAAAAACTGGGGAGCCAAAAGGGTAAACCTTTGGCAAGTTGCCTTAGTGAGTCGCGGACGCTTCATCACCAAACGTCTAAATGCAACAACCAGGACGACCGTCAACCAACATCTTTCAGAACGCAAACCATTGTTCGTAATCACGGATCGGAGAAAACGAAATGGATAGTTTCCTTGGCACTCTGGCACTTGCCACGATACTTTCAACTTTTTACATCTCAGGTGTGGTTGGCCTCGAAGTCGCCAGAAGGAAATTTGGATACTCCCCAGAGATAACGCGTCGAATCGTCCATGTGTTTTCAGGACTTTCAACGCTGCTCGATTATTTATTGCTTCCAGGGATCTGGTTTGTGGTGCTCATTACCACGTCGCTCATCGGAATTGCCGCATCACAAAAATTTGGTTGGTTGACTTCGGTTCATTCGGTGAAGCGCCATACTTTCGGTGAAGTTTTCCTTCCGATTGGAACCTTGACCACTTACTGGGTAAGCCTTGATACAAACGGCCTTAGCGATTGGCGCTACTTCATCCCGGCTCTGCTCATCATGACCTTCGCCGATGCAGCTTCTGGCATTACCAGCGACTTGTTAAAACTTCAAAGAAAGTCTTGGCGAGGATCGTTGGTTTTTGCCGCAGTTACTTTGGCAATTTTGATTTCTTTTGGCACCGAACTAGTTCAGGCAGTTCTCTTCTCACTTGCCATAACCATCGTTGAGCGTCTTTCAAAACTTGGTTCTGACAACCTAACCGTGCCTTTTTCGGTGGCTTTACTTATTCGCTTCTTTTAGTTTCAAACTCTGCATGAGCAAATCGGTTCCAGCATGAACCGCGAATGAAAACAAGAAACTGACGAGCAGTAAACCAAGCGGAACTCCGAAGCAAAACAGAACAATTCCGCTTGCGAAAGCTCCATCGACGTTGTCAAAAAAGGTTTGAAGCTTTCCGCCAGGAGAACCCGCTGGCTTATGAAGCCGCCTCTTGATAAAACTGTTCACCAATTCAGCTCCCGAATAAGCGATGGTGGACAGAAGCCCAAGAACTAGAGGATCTGAAAGGAAAACCCGAGCAATCCAAGTCTGGCTCGGGGCTAAAAAATGAAGTACATAGGTAATTCCCGTGCCGAAAACTACATAAAAAACCGGTGCTCTCCAGTTCTTATTGGGCCCAAATAACCGAACACCGCCCAAACTCAAACCAGCATCAATTGGATGGTTCAAAAACTCGAACCAACGCTTTTTTATGCAAAAGATAAAGAAAATCCCACTAAGCAAAATCGGCAGCAACAAACTCAGAGCATTAGCCACTAGAAAAAAGGTTTCGGTCATTCACTCCCCCGCTTGAACGCACATACAGGAATATTCTAGAAGCAAGGTCTGAATCTAATCGTTATGGTCAATCGAATAGAAGAAATCCTTTTCTGTATAAGATGAAGAATGCAATGACAGTGAGGTCTCAAATTGGCGATTTCTATTCGCAACGTAACTAAAAAGTTCGGCGATTTCACCGCCGTTGACGACCTGAATCTCGAAATAAAATCTGGCGAATTTTTCTCCATGCTCGGACCTTCGGGTTCCGGTAAAACCACTGTTTTGCGCATGATTGCTGGATTCGACTTGCCAACCAACGGCGAGATTTACCTCTATGAAGAGAACGTGACAACCAAAGCTCCATTCGACCGCGATGTCAACACTGTTTTCCAGGACTACGCTCTTTTCCCTCACCTAAACGTGATAGAAAATGTGGAATACGGCCTCAAGGTTCGGAAAATCTCCAAGACGGAGCGTCGAATCCGCGCTATGGCCGCTCTTAAGAAAGTTCATCTGTCTGAGTTCTCTGAACGGAAACCAGCTCAACTATCGGGTGGGCAGCGTCAGCGAGTAGCTCTGGCTCGCGCGATTGTGGTTGAGCCAAAGATTCTTCTACTCGACGAACCACTTGGCGCGCTAGACCTCAAACTTCGCGAAAAGATGCAGATCGAACTCAAGGAACTGCAGCGCGAACTCGGCATCACTTTCATCTTCGTCACTCACGACCAAGACGAAGCCTTAACCCTCAGCGACCGGATTGCCATCTTTAACAATGGCAAGATTGAGCAAATCGGCACTCCTCGTGAACTTTACGAAAAGCCGGCAACAGAATTCGTGGCACGTTTTGTTGGAACCGCGAACGTCTTTGAGGGTGCTGCCGCCAAAGAACTGTTCGGCACCACAGCGAAGGTAATGATCCGCCCAGAGCAGATTCAACTTAGCAACAAGGGCATCGAAGCCAAAGTCCTAGAAACGATCTATCTTGGTTCGACCCTGCGATTCCTGCTAGACCTAAACGGTCACCAACTCATCGCCGAGGTTTCGGCTAGCGATGATCAGGCACAGACTTACCGGCGCGGAGCGACGGTCAAGGTAAATATGAGCAAGACCGACTTGGTCGAGCTTTCTTAAAGGAGAAAAAAGTGAAGCTAAACAAAGCAAAGGGGCTTGTAGCGGCTGCAATTATTTCGCTAGCCCTTTCAGGCTGTGCAGCTGGCGCCGACACCACCGGTGGCACCATGTTGGACAAGCTTGGCAAGAACGAAACAACCCTGAGCCTACTCGGCTGGCCTGGCTACGCTGAAGACGGCACCAACGACCCAAACACCGACTGGGTAACCCCATTCGAAAAGGAAACTGGTTGCCAGGTGACCTTCAAGTCCTATGGAACCAGTGACGAGGCTCTAAGCCTGTTCAAGACCGGTGACTATGACGCCATCGCGGCTTCAGGCGACGCAACACTTCGCCTAATTGCAGGTGGCAACGTTCAGCCGCTCAACACCGACCTAATCCCTAGCTATGCCGGTGTATACAGCTTCCTAAAGGACCGCGACTGGAACAGTGCCAACGGCAAGACGTACGGTGTTCCTCACGGTTACGGCGCCAACCTATTGATGTACAACACCAAGGTGGTTACCCCAGCTCCAACCTCATGGGAAGTTGTCTTCGATGGTGCAAGTAAGTACAAGGGCAAAGTAACCGCCTACGACTCACCTATCTACATCGCCGATGCAGCGCTTTACCTCATGAAGCACAAACCTGAGCTAAATATCACAAACCCTTACGCTCTTGACGCAGATCAGCTCGCTGCAGCGGTTGACCTACTAAAGGCTCAACGCGCCAACGTTGGCGAATACTGGAGCGACTACCTAAAGTCAATCCAGTCGTTCGAGACCGGCAACTCGGTGGTTGGAACCACCTGGCAGGTTATCCAGAACAGCATGTCGGCGAAGTCAAACACCGCATCGATCCTTCCAAGCGAAGGTGCCACCGGATGGTCTGACTCTTGGATGATTGCGTCAAAGGCTAAGCACGTCAACTGTGCCTACAAGTGGCTTGACTACATCGACAGCCCGAAGGCTAACGCAGCAGCTACCGAGTACTTCGGTGAAGCGCCGGTTACCAATGACGCTTGCCAGTATGCCTCAAAGGGCTTCTGCGAGACCTACCACGCCGGCGACGAGGCTTACGCAGCTCAGATCTGGTATTGGACCACCCCAATCAGCAAGTGTCTAGATGGCCGCACCGATGTAAAGTGCACCGACTATGCTGCTTGGACAAAAGCCTGGCAAGAAATCAAAGGCTAAACCTAATTGACCAAGAATTCGGCTGTTGCGGGAGAAGACTTCCCGTCGACTCCCGCACGCCGGATCTCTAGTTACCTCTACCAAAACGCGAAAGTTCGCCTTCGCCTACTAATCGCAGCGCCTGTCTTCTGGCTCGGTCTCGTCTACATCGCAGCGCTTCTGATGCTGCTGATAACCGCTTTCTGGACCGTCGACGAATTCACCGGCAACACCAAAGTGGTTTGGAACTTTGAAAACGTGCTCTCGTTGTTCACCGATCCGCTTTATCGCAACGTAACGTTTAGAACCATCGGTATTGCTCTCGCAGTCACCGTCGTCGACGTGCTGCTCGCTCTTCCAATCGCATTCTTCATGTCCAAGGTTGCCGGGCCTAAACTTCGAAACGTCCTCGCCATCTCAGTGCTCCTGCCCCTTTGGGCAAGCTACCTGGTAAAGGCTTATGCCTGGCGTTCAGTTCTTTCCAACACCGGTGTTCTCGAGTGGCTCCTAAAGCCACTAGGACTTGAAACCCCCGGCTATTCACTATTCGGAGCTGCCATCACACTCGGATACATGTGGCTCCCCTACGTAATCCTTCCGATATATGGAGGATTGGAGAAGGTTCCAAACAACCTTCTTGAAGCATCCAGCGACCTCGGCGCAAAAACCTTTGCAACCATCCGCAAAGTGATTTTCCCAATCATCCTGCCAAGCATCATCGCCGGTTCAATCTTCGCGTTCTCGCTCACCCTCGGCGACTACATCACCATCAACATCGTTGGCGGACCAAACCAGATGCTCGGAAACCTCATCTACACCAACGTTGGAACCGCTAACAACCTCCCAATGGCAGCAGCGCTTGCGCTCATCCCAATCGGCATCATGTTCGCCTATCTCGGCGCCGTCAAACGCACTGGAGCTCTGAACAACCTCTAATGCGCATCAACAGAACCGCCACCATCAGTCTCGGAATCATATCGAGCTTTGTATTGGCTATCGTCTACCTACCACTGTTCATCGTGCTCATCAACTCTTTCAACAAATCAATGAACATGGACTGGCCACCACCAGGCTTCACCATCACCTGGTGGGAA
This sequence comes from Rhodoluna sp., assembly GCA_023260375.1. GTDB lineage: Bacteria > Actinomycetota > Actinomycetes > Actinomycetales > Microbacteriaceae > Rhodoluna. Next base: position 8,268 of record JALQVK010000037.1, read on the forward strand.
AAAGCATTCGGCTCCGGCGGACTAATCGCAGCCCTCAGCACATCGATTGTCATCGCGCTCTGTGCTTCAGCCATCGCGCTTATTCTGGGAACCCTGCTCGCAATAGCGCTCTCCCGCTATAAGTTCTTCGGCAAAGAATCCGTTGGCCTCATGGTCATCCTGCCAATTGCCCTGCCAGGCATCGTCACCGGTCTAGCCCTCAACAACGCCTTCAGAACCGTGCTCGGAATGCAACTGAGCATGGCCACTGTGATCGTCGCTCACGCAACCTTCTGCATCGTCACCGTCTACAACAACGTGCTCGCCCGTCTCTCCAGAACCAACAAGAACCTCGAAGACGCATCAGCGGACCTCGGCGCAGGAGTCTTCACTACATTCCGTCTGGTGACCCTTCCCCAAATTGGTTCAGCCCTAATCGCCGGCGGTCTTTTAGCATTTGCTCTCAGCTTCGACGAAATCATCGTCACCACATTCACCGCTGGTTCAGGAGTTGAAACACTACCGATTTGGATCATGAACAACATGTTCCGACCAGGCAAAGCCCCTGTGGTGGACGTTGTGGCTGTGACCACAGTAATAATTTCTGTAGTTCCTTTGTATTTCGCAAACCGACTTACTCGCGAAGAAAAATAGGGCGCCCCCGGCAGGAATCGAACCTGCGACCAAGAGATTAGAAGGCTCTTGCTCTATCCACTGAGCTACGAGGGCGTTTGCCCGAGTCTCCTAGGGCATCACTAGTTTAAGGCTCAGATGGGGTAACGTGCGACTATGAGGACAACCAAGATTATTGCGAGAGTGTTGCTTGGGCTGGCACTTATGTTCGCTGGAACGAGCCACCTGACTTTTAGTAGGGAAACTTTTCAAGCCCAAGTTCCAACCTGGTTACCTCTGGATCCAGATTTTGTTGTGGTTGCCTCCGGCGTGGTTGAAATTGGCTTGGGTTTGTCGCTTTTAGTGCTTCCCAGACTTCAAGCTCAGGTTGGTTTGATCGTCTCGCTCTTTTTCATAGTGATTTTCCCTGGAAATATTTCCCAGTATCTGACGCATACGGATGCCTTCGGGCTCAATACCGACACCGCAAGGTTCATCAGACTGTTTTTTCAGCCGCTTCTAGTGATTTGGGCCCTATGGTCAACCGGTGGTTGGAAATTCTTAAGAAAGAACTTTCTTCACTCCCCCAACAAGCCGCATGGAAAAAATTTCTGAACGCGAAGGCGCAAGTCTTAGGACATTCAAATAACAATTCAATAAAAACTCATGACGCCCTGATTGGAAGTCGATAGTTTTGCATCAAGTGTTGGCTGAATTTTTTAGACAATTAGGGGGAATCTTGAAGTTAGTAAAGGTCGTATCACTACTTGCTGTAACTATGTCCTTGGTCGGTTGCTCCAGCTCACCAAGTGAGGACCAAATGTATAAAGCAACTCAACTTTGCCAACAATATGCCCAAATGGACATTGAAAGTGTCCCTGGATTTGGTCCAGGTGGCCACTGGTATGAAACGGTAAGTGCGTGGCCGGGACTTTACCCAGATGATTTGGTTGATGGCGCAGGAACTATTAAGGGAACCTTCGAAGCGGCAACTCCGAGCGGCGAAGTCACTTATGGTTCGTACAGTTGCGAAGTCACAAATTTCGACCAAGTAAAGTACTCGGGTTTCGACAATAATCGCGAGTAATTCGATTTATTAGGAGGTTTTAAGATGTCTTCGTTCTGTGGCAACTGTGGTTTTGAAAAAGGTGAACACAAATTCTGCCCAAAGTGTGGAACCAGTGACACAATTGCTCAAACCAATAAGCCCAATGGAACGTCACTTTCTACGACCGCATTGGTTCTAAGCCTTATCCTCCCTGTTATAGGTCTAATTTTGGGGTATGTTGCGAGATCTCGAGAGCAAAGCAATAGTTCGAACAAAG
>JALQVK010000059.1 GCA_023260375.1 Rhodoluna sp.
CATGACCAGCAATGTGATCGCAAAAAACAAGAAGCTCGCAACATTCTCATGGGCGCTATGGGACTGGGCCGAACAGCCTTACCCAACCCTGATGCAAACTTTCATCTTCCCGCTTTACCTAACCGGTGCGGTTGCGGCGAACGTCAAGAATCCCGACGTTTTCGTAGGCTGGTCAACCGCCATCGCAGGTGTGCTACTAGCAGTGATGGCGCCCGTAATGGGTCGCCGTTCCGATGAAAATGGACGCCGCAAATTTTGGCTCATCGTCAACACCGCAATTCTCGCCCTGATAACCGGGCTTAGCTTCTTCGTTGAACCAAAACCCGAATACTTCTTATTCGGACTAATCCTTTACGGCCTAGGCTCAGTGATTCAAGAGTCGGCTTTCATCAACTACTACGCCATGCTGAAAGGTGTCACCACCGATAAGAACATCGGTCGTGTTTCTGGTTTTGCTTGGGGACTTGGATACATAGGCGGAATCGTCTTGCTCTTGATTTCGTTGGTCGGGTTCGTACTACCGAAGGGGCAAGTTCACTGGTTTGGTTTGACTGAGGAAAATGGAATCAACATTCGATCAATTTTTCTCCTCTCTGCTATCTGGATTGCCGTCTTCAGCATTCCTTTGCTCCTCTGGGTGCCGGAAATCCCCAAGAAAGTTGGGGCCGGTAAAGAAAGCATCCTTGACTCCTACAAGCTTTTGTTCCAGCAGCTAAAAACTCTCCGTCAGCAGGCTCCCGAAACCTTCAAATTCCTAATCTCAAGTGCCATCTACCGAGACGGGCTGGCAGGAGTATTCACATTTGGAGCAATCATTGGCCAGAGAGCCTTCGGTTTCGAAACCACCAGCATCATGTTTTATGGAATTGCTGCCAACATCGTCGCAGCTATCGGGGCCGCCATTGGTGGTTGGCTAGACGACAAAATCGGCTCCCGTGCGGTTATCGCGGGTTCGCTAGTGGGCCTAATCTTTGGTTCGGTTTCTGTTTTCGTTTTTGCACCAGCCGGACCAATCACCTTCTGGGTCTTCGGCCTGCTGCTTACGCTTTTCGTTGGCCCCGCGCAGGCATCGAGCCGCACCTTTGTGTCACGATTCACCCCACACGGACGAGAAGGTGAGGTGTTCGGTCTGTATCAAACCACTGGACGCGCAATCAGCTTCCTTTCTGGAACAATGTACGCAACGAGCATCCTCCTCGCGGATTCGTTATTAGGCGGAAACAACCACTCCATCTATGGAATTTGGGGAATTGCAATCATTCTCGTGGTCGGATTGTTCCTGCTTCTTCGCGTTCATCCGCGCCCCGCCGTTCTGGAAAACTAATTACTTAGCGGTAATAGTTACCGTCTGCGAATCGGTGCCGTTCAGCTTAAAGGTGAAAAGCACCTTGTCACCTGGAGTAATTGGCTTGCTCAGTTTGGTTATGGTCAAGTGCTTTTTGTTCTCGGATAGCTCCAAGGTTTCGCCTACGTGAATGTCGACACCGTCGGTGACTAGAACTTCCTTGCCATCGATGTTCTTGGTGACAATGGCCTCTGCCCCGGAGTCGGTGCTTCCACCAACCAGGGTTATGGTTCCGTTTAGTCGGTTAGTGATGTTGGCGTAAACATAAGAGGCACCAGAATCGTCCGTGGCCGAAATCCAAGCCGACTCAATAAAGATGCCGGTCTTTGGAGTGGTGACTACTTCTGGAGCTGGTGCTGAATCGGGGGCGCAGCCTGTCAGAGAAAAAGCTGAAATGAGAATGGCTAGCGCTGCAAATAGTTTCTTGAACATTAGCGTCCTTTTATTACTGGTTTAGCGGTTCGTTTCCGACGTCGGTGCGATAAAAGTTCATGAACGAGCGTGACGCGGTTGGGCCACGCTGACACTGGTAGCGGTTGTTGTACTTTTCGCTGCCGTAAGGGGTTTCACTCGGGCTTGAAAGCTGGAAGAAGCAAAGCTGCCCGACCTTCATACCTGGCCACAACTTGATTGGCAGGTTCGAAACGTTGGCAAGCTCAAGAGTTACGTGACCCTTGAAACCCGGGTCAACGAAGCCGGCGGTGGAGTGGGTCAATAGGCCGAGACGTCCGAGTGAGGATTTACCTTCGAGGCGGGCGGCGATATTGTCTGGCAGGGTTACGAACTCATAGGTTGAGCCGAGCACAAACTCGCCAGGGTGAAGGATGAAAGCCTCTTTAGGGTCAACCTCAATGAGTTGAGTTAGATCGCTCTGATCTTCGGCCGGGTCGATATAGGCGTACTTGTGGTTATCGAAAAGGCGGAAGAAACGGTCCAGGCGCACATCGAAACTTGAAGGCTGAAGCAAGCTCATTTCGAGTGGCTCTAAGCCAATTTGGCCGGCTTCAATGGATGCGCGGATATCGCGGTCTGACATAAGCATGGTTCTAGGTTACCAAGCGAATTGTTTAGAAAAGCCCGTCGTAGTTAGGGCTGGGTGCGTCGTTCATGAAACGCTGAACATCTTCGTCGATCATGACATCGCGCAAAGTAATAGGTGCTGTCAGATAAAGACCTTCTAGGGAGCGAACACGGCTGAGAGCCACATAAGTCTGGCCAGCTGAGAAGGCGTTGCCGCCCAGCTCAATCACCACTTCGTCGTAAGTCATGCCCTGTGACTTGTGAACCGTGACCGACCAGGCAAGTCGAAGTGGTAGCTGTCGGAACTCGGCAAGCGTTTCAGGAACTAGGACCTCTTTGAAGCGCTGGGTTGCTTCATCAAACTCTTCGTTAAGTTGGTAGCGAATTTTTTCCCAAGTGGACTGGTGAACATCGAACTCTTCACCATCAACTTCGACCTTGACGTGGTTGTGGGCGACAATCTTGGTGATGTGGCCGATGGTTCCATTTACCCAGCGACGGTTGACGCCGCCCTCTTTCGAGGTGTTCTGGTCGTCGTTCTTAATGAACATGACCTGAGCGCCAATTTTGAGTTCAAGGGTGGTGTCGGCCGGTGGCGTAGCGCCGAACGACTTCAGTTCACCAATACTCACGTTGGCTTCGAAGAACTTGGTTTCACCTGGGATGTTCGCAAGCTTCTTGGCATTGTGAGCATTCACCTTGTGGTTCACGCCGGAAAGTCGAATCACGTCGTCGTTGGAAGGGTAACGGTTGCCGGCGGCGTTTAGGGTATCGAGCATTTCCTGGGTGACGCTGCCGTCGCGAATTGCATTCAGGATCTCGATGAATTTGTCGTCGTGCTGGCGGAAGTTCTCATGAAGTTCGTAGCGGAGAAGTTTGGTTTCATCCCAGACCTTGGCATCGAAAAACCATAGGGAGCGGTAACGCTCCTTAAAAAATTCATAGCCCTCATCGGTTGGCTTCAGTGGGACCGGGGGAAGCTGATAAGGGTCGCCAAACATCACGACCTGAACGCCACCAAACGGACCCTTGTTCTTTCCGCGAGCGGCACGAAGCATGGTGTCCATGGCGTCCATCATGTCTGAGTTGACCATCGAGATTTCATCGATCACCAAAACATCAAGCGAGCGCAGGGCATCTCGAGTTCTGCCATAAAGGTGCTTGTGGATTGGCTGGTTGCCTAGGATGCCGAACGGGAAGCCGAAGAACGAGTGGATGGTCTGGCCGCCAACGTTATAAGCGGCAACGCCGGTTGGGGCAACCACGGCTACGTTCTTCTTGGTGTTGTTTACGAAGTGGTTTAGAAGCGTTGATTTACCGGTGCCCGCGCGACCGGTCACAAAAATGTGATCGCGCTCATTCTCAATAAAGGCAAACAGTGCCAGCTGCTCGCTCGAGAGGTTGATCTCATAAGTCATTTTCGGTTCCCGTCGCGCTCAGCCAATTTGGCAAGCATTGCGTTGTAATCTTCCACATCTTTATTACCACTGCGGTCTGACGCTCGGTCTAGTCGCTTAGCATCGCGAACGTCGGAACGGAACCATTGAATGGAAACGATAATCGTAAGCACAGCGGCTGGCATTTCCCCGATACCCCACGCGATAGCGCCGCCAGTTTGTTGGTCGGCGATTGGTGACTCACCCCAGGTGCGACCCATGGAACCGAACCATTCGGCGAGAAGTAGCCCTTCACCGCTCATGAGTGACAGGCCGAAGAAGGCGTGGAAGGCGAGAGTTCCAATGAGCAGCATCAATCGAAGCAGGAACGGAATCTTGGCAGGGCCTGGGTCAATGCTGATTAGAGCCTGAACAAATAAGTAGCCGGTGATTAGGAAGTGCACGATCATCCACTCATGACCGAGGTGGTCTCGCATTGACCATCCAAACAGCGGCGTGAAGTAGAAGATCACCAGAGACGCTGCGAAGTTTACGGCTGCAAAAATGGGATTCGAAACCAACTTGGCCCAAGGGGTGTGAACGGCCCACAGCACCCACTCTCTAAGACCGCGCGATTCGTCTTTGCGGGCCTCACTGGCGCGAAGCAGCAGGGTGACCGGTGCTCCAGGGACTAGCAACACTGGCACGCCCATGGTGAGGATCATGTGGGCGAGCATGTGAACGCTAAAGAGGTACTGCTCGTAAACGTTTAACGGACCGCAGGTGATCCAAAGCA
>JALQVK010000004.1 GCA_023260375.1 Rhodoluna sp.
ATTACTTACTCTCAACCTCTCGGTCAGTGAACTGGTCAGTCCGCTAACCGCTGCCTACATCCTCTGCGCAATTGGTTTGTCGGTTCATTTCGGTTACACCGGTCTGTTGAACTTCGGACAGGCGGCCTTTGCAGCCGTTGGCGCCTACGGTATGGCCATCGGTGTGCTCACTCTAAAGCTTCCGCTATTAGCCGCGATGGGATTCGCGCTAGTTTGCGTAGTGCTCTTCGCACTCATTCTCGGAATACCAACCCTGAGACTTAGAGCTGATTATCTGGCCATCGTAACCATTGCTTCGTCTGAAGTCTTCCGCTACCTAATGTCCACCAGCGGTTTCTCGGAAGTAACCGGTGGCTCTAACGGTTTGAGCCAGTTCGGTTACGAGTTCTACACCTGGAACCCAGTGCCAAAGGGTAACTACAACCTCGGTCTTTTCACCTGGACCGAAGAAGAAGTTTGGTTGCGTTTGGTTGCCTTCTCACTGGTTGCGCTATCAGCAGTCCTAGTTTGGCTAATGATGCGCTCGCCTTGGGGACGTGTTTTGAAGGGTATTCGTGAAGACGAAGACGCCGTTCGTAGCCTTGGAAAGAACGTGTTCTGGTACAAGCTTCAGTCACTAATCATCGGCGGACTTTTTGCTGGCCTCGGCGGAATCATTTTCGTCATCGCAATGTCAAACGTTCAGCCATCAACCTGGGTGACCACCTTCACCTTCATGATCTGGACCGTTTTGCTGCTAGGTGGTGCAGCTACCATTCTCGGACCAATCGCCGGTGGCATGCTGTTCTTCGTCCTGCTGACCCTAACCAACGAACTGCTCGCCGGTTTGGTTGCCATCGGATGGCTACCGTTCCTGGACCAGCCACAGGTCGCCCAAATTCGTTTCATCCTGATCGGTCTCGCACTGATGCTGTTGGTCGTCTTCCGACCTCAGGGAATGTTCGGAAACAAGAAGGAGTTGCGTTTCAATGCCTAATGACATTGTTGTTGGAAAGGCCGCTCCTGGCTGCCAAAAGGTTGACCCAATCGTGATCGCATCCAATGTGACTCGCCAGTTCGGTGGAAACCTTGCTGTGAACGTTGAGCACCTCGAGATCCCTCGCGGCAAGATTACAGCCCTGATTGGCCCGAACGGTGCGGGTAAGACCACCCTGTTCAACCTGCTTACCGGTTTCGACAAGCCGAACACCGGCGAATGGACGTTCGAAGGTAAAAACATTGCCGGAGTCTCCTCATACAAGGTGGCTCGTCGCGGCATGATTCGTACCTTCCAGTTGACCAAATCGCTAAACGCCATGACAGTTATCGAGAACATGCGTCTCGGTGCCCAGAAACAACTGGGCGAAGGTTTCTTCAGCTCTCTATTCCGTTTCCTTTGGAAGGGTGAAGAGGCTCGAATCACCGAGACCGCCGACGAACTGCTGAAGCGTTTCAAATTGGACGCAAAGCGCGAAGACTACGCCGGTAGCCTCTCCGGTGGTCAGCGAAAGCTTCTAGAGATGGCGCGTGCGCTTATGAGCAAGCCCAGCCTAATCATGTTGGACGAGCCAATGGCTGGCGTGAACCCAGCGCTAACTCAAAGCCTGCTTGAGCACATCAAGGGCCTCAAGGCTGGCGGAACCACCGTGCTATTCGTTGAACACGACATGCACATGGTTCGTCACATCTCCGACTGGGTAATTGTGATGGCCGAAGGTAAGGTCGTCGCTGAAGGCGAGCCAGGCGTGGTCATGAAGGATCAGGCCGTTATCGATGCTTACCTAGGTGCTCACCACGACACCGACCTTGGCACCATGAAGAAGGGCAAGTAGTCATGGCAAACGACACTCCAGTAGTTCACGTAGACAACGTGACCGCGGGCTACCTGCCTGGCATCAACATTTTGAACGAGTGCTCATTGGTTGCCAACCAGGGTGAGCTAATCGGCATTATCGGCCCAAACGGCGCCGGCAAGTCGACGCTACTGAAAGCCATCTTTGGTCTCGTAAACGTTCGCGGCGGAAAGGTGCTTTTAAACGGCGACGACATCACCAACCTCAAGGCCAACAAGCTAGTTGAGAAGGGTGTTGCCTTCGTTCCTCAGAGCGACAACGTGTTCCCAAGCCTGACCATTGAAGAGAACCTACAAATGGGCGTTTTCCAGACCCCAAAGCGCTTCAACGAACGTTTTGAGTTCGTCACGGGTATTTTCCCTGACCTCGGCAAACGTCGTCACCAGCGCGCTGGTAGCCTCTCCGGTGGTGAGCGCCAGATGGTTGCGATGGGTCGTGCTCTAATGATTGACCCATCAGTTTTGCTGCTTGACGAGCCATCGGCTGGTCTTTCACCAGTTCGCCAGGATGAAACCTTCATTCGTGTGAAGGAAGTCAATGAAGCTGGCGTTACCGTGATCATGGTTGAGCAGAACGCTCGACGCTGTCTACAGATCTGCGACCGTGCCTACGTTCTAGACCAGGGCAAGGACGCACACACCGGCACCGGTCGTGCGTTGCTAAACGACCCTAAAATGATCGAACTCTACCTAGGTAACCTAGCCGAGCTATAAAAACTTGGACGAAAGTCCAAACTCTTTTCCGTAGTCGCTCTCTCTGATTATGGAAAAGCGAATCCCCCCAGGCATTGCCTGGGGGGATTCGTCTGTCTGTCGACTAGTTGTTACTTAACCGAGTTACCGGCAACAACTTCCTGAAGGGTGCTGACGCCAGAGCCGTCAACGTACTTCCAGATACCGATCGATGCACCAGTTGGGTCACCGTTCTTGTCGAACTCGATTGGACCAGAGAAGCCATCGTAGTCGATGTCCTTACCAGCCTTGATTGCAGCAAGACCATCGGCGAAGTTGGTAACCTTCTCGCCACCGGTCGAAACCGAGGTCATGTTGTTCATGATTGCTTCGCCCGAGTCGTTCTTAGCCTGCTCAGCAGCAAGTGCTAGCAAGATAACAGCGTCGTATGACTCAGCTAGGTAAGCGAACTCAGTTAGGTCCTTACCGTAGTTTGCCTTGTAAAGGTCGGCTGCGCGCTGCTTGAAAGTAGCGTCAGTCTCACCACCAGGAAGGGTACCCTGAGCACCGGTTAGGTAGCCAGCCCATGCCTGGTCTGAGAAGTTTGCAAGGTTTCCGTCTACTAGGTAGATCTTTGAACCGTCAAACTTCTTCTTCTGTAGCGAAGGAACGATCTTCTTAACCTCGTCGTACGAGATTAGTAGAACCGAGTCAGCGCCTGCAGCGATTACCTTGTCAACGATGGTGTCGAAGTTCGACTCGCCTTCAGGGAATGCTTCAGAAGCAACTACTGATGCGCCTGCAGCCTTGATAACTTCAGCAGCCTTCTTCTCTAGACCCTGGCCGTAGGCGGTGTCCTGGAAGATGATTCCGACGTTCTCGTTACCGTCCTTGACGATCTGGTTTCCAACAACGCCACCCTGTAGTAGGTCAGATGGGGCAGTACGGAAGTAGTAACCGCCGTCTTTCCACTCTGAAAGGTCAGGTGCGGTGTTCGACATCGAGATCTGAACGGTCTTTGCCTTGGTGATGGTGTCGATGATGTTACGGGTAACACCTGAAGCAGCAGCACCGATGATTGCGTCTACGCCAGAAGCTAGTAGCTTCTTAGCAGATGCAGGTGCAACTTCAGCGTGGTCGCCATCGCTCGAGTCTTCTAGTGCGAAGGTCACAGGCTGACCTAGTACACCACCAGCGTCGTTGATGTCCTTGATTGCTAGGTCAATACCAGCAATTTCAGGTGGGGAAAGGAATG
>JALQVK010000024.1 GCA_023260375.1 Rhodoluna sp.
CGCCGCCTATGACTACCCGGTAGAAGACGGCGAAGTGAATGACCACCTACGCGTCGACTATCTGCTGGCTCACCTCGAGCAGTTGGCCGAGGCTATTGAGCTCGGTGTTCCGCTCGATTCTTATTTTGCCTGGTCGCTAATGGACAACTACGAATGGGCTGAAGGTTATCGTAAGCGTTTTGGCATCGTCCACGTTGATTTCGAGACTCAGGAACGTATCCCTAAGTTGAGTGCCAAGGTGTACAAAGACATTGTTGCCAGCAATGGCGGTAACATTAGGAAGATTATTGAGTCGATAAGGGTGTGATCGATAAGTGGCCGCAAAGCAGAAAAGCCGTCCGACCTATGCTGAAATTGCAAAATTAGCAGGGGTTAGCGAAGCAACGGTTTCTCGTGTTTTGAACGGCGACCCAAAGGTCGACTCGGATCGAGTAGCTGCCGTCAACAAGGCGGTCGATCAACTTGGTTACCAGAAGAACCGTGCCGCAGCCGCGTTGGCGTCTGGTCGAACCGGACTTATCGCCGTGGTTATCGACGACGACCTCTCGGTTTTCCAAGACCCGTTCTGGGGTGCAATCACCAATGGCATCAGCAAGGTGCTAATGGAAAATGAGATGCAAACCCTGCTCTTGGTAGCTCCGCTGGACAACATTGATTCACCGGTTGCCCAGTACCTCCAGCGCGGTGAAGTTGACGGTGCAATTTTCTTGCAGCTTCACAAAGACACCTTGATTAATCGTTTGGCGAAACAGAATCTTCCTCTGGTTGTAAACGGCACTCCGCACACCAACAACCCGTTCGCCTATGTCGATTCCGATAACGCTGGCGGTGCTTTTGCGGCCGTGCGTCACCTAGTTGATTCCGGGCGAAAAGTAATTGCAAAAATCACCGGCGATCTTTCCAACACTGCAGCCGAACAGCGCCTCGAAGGCTTTTTGGCTGCAGCGAATGAGTTCGGTTTAAAGACCCCCAAGTCGCTTATCGCGCAAGGCGACTGGTCTCGCGAGGCTGGTTACAACCACGCCAAGAAACTTCTAGCCAAGCACCCAACCTTGGACGCCATTTTCTGTTCCAACGACGTGATGGCCCTGGGTGCAGTTACCGCGATTCAAGAAGCCGGCAGGTCGGTTCCTGGCGATGTTGCCGTGGTTGGCTTTGACGACTCGTATTTGGCGCAAAACTCACACCCCGGTTTAACTAGCGTGCGACAAGATATTGCAGGGCTAGGAGCTGAAGCGGCCAAGATGATTTTGGCTAAATTGCGTGGAGAAGAAGTGCACTCTGAGATCCTTCCGTGCGAGCTAGTTCTTCGCGAAACGGCTTAGTAACGTTTTCGTGAAATCGCTTTCACGAAAACTCAATTTCATTTATACTCAAGGAAATGCTTGTGCGAGCATTACGAAAATCGACTTGAAATACTTGGGAGAAACCAGTGAAGAGAGCCACTCGCACACTGCTGACCGTTGTGATCAGCGCAGCACTTGCCATGGTCAGTTTGGTCGCAGGACCAGCAAACGCGACCGTTGAATGGGTTAGCGCTCCAACCTGGAAAAACCTCCACGCCAAAATCGAAGACGGCGTTTTTGAACGAGTAAAGCGAGAATTCGACACCTCAAGCAACCTGCTCGTCGACAGCGACACTCAACACAATATCGCTTGGGTTCGAACCGATCGCAACACCGTAACCGTTCAGTACCAGGGTGGTGTGGCTAACGCCGGCCGCAAGGTTCAGTTCGTGATGAGTGGCGACGTCGCTTTCACCGACAGCGTTGCCGACCCAGACAACATCGTGGTTACCGACGACACCGGTCTAGCCGAAGTGACTCTCACCATGAGCGTTACACCAGTTGCCGACACCGACCTTCGAGTGGGTCTGAGCGCTGGCGACGGCGACGGTGCCACAACAGTTGGAAACCTGGTTCTCGACTGGCAAGACCCAGGCTTCTTCCCAATCATCAAGCTGATTGGCTCAGACCGTGGATTCACTTCGCAGTGCGTTTACCGTGCGGAGAACGCTCAACACCAGGTTTCTCGCGCTCACGAATGCACCAACGGTAGCTTCCAAGAATTCACCTGGGCTTGGAGCGTTTTCAAGAAAGACTGGCTACCTGAGTACTCTCAGGTTTACGTAAAGAGCTACAAGTTCGGAACCACTCTCAACCTCAAATACCGAGTAACCGACATTTGGGGAACCCCGCAGGTTGACCGAGACATTCACCTAATCGTTGACCAGGGTTGCCGACTTTGCCGCTGGTACAACTACGACGCCGACAAAGCGACCGACGCCAACGGTCTGGTTTCATTCTCGGTTCGAAACAAGAACTCCCTCAAAGAGGTAGCGAACAACCGTTTCGTGAACTCGGACACCAAGGCCAAAGAGGGTGGCTTCATCGCCTTCTCAATTCAGCCGACCACCAACGCTCTGGACGAATCGGCCGACTACATTTGGCCACAGTTGGTCACCGATGTGAACATCAAGGCGAGTGCGTCGCAGTTGCTCAACGTGAGCCGCGGTGGGCACGATCTAAATGCTCAGGGCGACTACGTAGCAACCGTCGATGGTCAGACCGTGACCAACCCAGCCCAGCCAATCGACACACTAGACACCAACCTCGAAGACGTTGACGTAGTGACCCTAAACATCAGCTACATGAAGAACTCGCTACCAATTGCTCTTTACTCGCCAGAGATTCAGGTAACCGCGGACAACGGCGGCAAGGCAGCAATTTTTGACATCTTGCGCCCGTTGAGCGGACTTGCCAGCTCGGAATCGTTCAGTTCGCCGCTGATCTTCGACTACACGTATCCGCAAAAGATTGCGCTGATGTGTACCAAGACCGGTGTCACCACCTTCAAGATCATCACTGGTACCGCGTTCAAGACGCACACCATGAACTGTAAGAACTCGTTGTCCGATGCCAAGTTCATCGAAGCTCTACCTGCTCCGTTTGCAATACCAGGGACGCCAGCCCAGCAGTACTTCAAGGTAACCGACCGATACGGAAACCCTGTGGTTGGTGCAACCG
>JALQVK010000093.1 GCA_023260375.1 Rhodoluna sp.
GAACCAAGAAGCTTGGTTGCAGAGTCCTTAGCAACAGCTGGGCTGTCACCATCGCTCGAGTCTTCAAGCGAGAAGGTTACTGGCTGGCCAAGTACACCACCAGCGTCGTTGATGTCCTTGATTGCTAGGTCAATACCAGCAATTTCAGGTGGGGAAAGGAATGCAAGTGCACCGGTTAGTGGAAGAACTCCACCAAGCTTCAGTACGCCGTCACCCTTGGCATAGGTTGGTGCAGGTGCTGCACAACCCGACAATGCAATAGCGGTTACTGCAACTGCAGCAACGGCGCTAAGTGCACGCTTAGCCGAAAAAGCGCTCATGTTTATAGCTCCTAATAAATTAAGGCAGTCAAGGTTTTCCTTGACCGTCCACCTTCGATTTTACTCGTCAATAGGGCATTAACTTTAGGCGCAGGCAACATAGCGTAACCAAATAGTTATGCCCATGTAAATTCTTTATTTCGCGCCTCGATTACGCACCAAATCGACACTGAGCAGCACCAAAGCCAGCCAAACCAGGCCAAAGCCAATCCAGCGGACTGCCGGCATTGGCTCGTGAAATACCGTTAGCGCGAGAACGAATTGGATGCTCGGAGTTAGGTACTGCATGAAACCCACATATTTAAGTGGAAGGTGCTGGGCGGCCAGACCAAACAGAATAAGCGGAACCGCTGTCATGACGCCGTAAAAGCCAAGACCTGCGGCTCCCCAAAAGCCATGACTCAGGAAGGTGATTCCCTGAGAAGAGAGCGACACAATCCAGAGTTGGACAATTGCCACTGGAAGGAGCAGACCAGATTCGAGTGCAAAGCTATTGACGGCCGATACCTGACCGCCGAGCTTACTTTTAGCCAACCCGTAAACCGCGAATGAGAATGCCAAACTGAGTGCTAGCCAAGGTGGCTGACCGTAATCAACGGTCAAAACTATTACTGCAAGCAATCCGAAGGCTACCGCCGACCATTGCAATCTGGTCAGTTTTTCTTTCAGAAATACCACCGCGAGAGCAATTGTCACTAGCGGATTAATGAAATAGCCGAGTGACGACTCAATGACGTGGTGATCGACGATGGCGATTACATAAATCTGCCAGTTGACCATTATTAGAACGCTTGAAACCAGCACCCACTTGAACTGTCTCCAGTTCTTCATGACTACCCAAATCTGTTTGTAGTCTTTGCGAATCCCAATAATTACAGCGGCAGTCAGAAAGCCGAAGACGATCCGCCAAACCACAATTTCCCAAGGTCCTGCAAAAGCAAGCAAAGTGATAATCAGTGGGAAGCTTCCCCAGATCAGATAGGCGCTCAAACCGTAAGTGAGGCCCTTCGCCGTGTTCTTTTCTTCCACCCGCGTAAGCCTACGTTAAAAGAAACAGACCCCCGATTTCTCGAGGGTCTATAGCTACTTTTTCTTAGCGAACGACGACAGCTAGTACGTCGCGGGCTGATAGCACTAGGTACTCTTCGTTGTTGTACTTTAGCTCGGTGCCGCCGTACTTCGAGAAGATGACCTTGTCGCCTACTGCTACGTCTACTGGAATGCGCTTGCCAGAGTCGTCTACGCGACCAGGACCAACAGCGATTACTTCAGCTTCCTGTGGGCGCTCTTTAGCGGTGTCTGGAATTACCAGACCCGATGCGGTTACGGTCTCTGCCTCTAGTGGGCGAACGACGATGCGATCTTCAAGTGGCTTGATTGTTACCGACACATTGACCTCTTCTTTATAAATCATTGGGATTTTGCCTTGTGGGCAATAAGTAAAGTGTAAATCACCGTTAGCACTCGCGCAAGTAGAGTGCTAGTTTTGGTTCATGCAGCGCGAAGACTTCGTGAAACTTCTCTCCCCGGAAGGCCAAGCCCTACTCGGTGAGGTCGCTGTTGATTCCAAGTTAGACGTCGTCAAGACTGTCACTCGCTTGAGGGCCGCTGGCCATGACGCTGGGCTGGTTGCCACGGTGCTCACCCAAGCCAAACTTCGGGCTCGCGCTGCTGCCAAGTTCGGTGAATTTGCCTCCCAAATGTTTTTCACAGAAGACGGCCTTGAGCAATCTTCTCGCCTGCAGGTTTCGGCTCTCCACGCCGGACGCTTTCGCGATGCTGGCATCAAACAGGTTGCAGATCTTGGCTGTGGTGTTGCTTCCGAGTCAATTGCCCTCGCGGCGCTCGGTATCGAAGTCGTTGCCGTCGAACTCGACGAGGTTACCGCTGCCTGCGCAAGTTATAACCTGGCTCCATTTGAAAATGCCAAAGTCTTGAACCAAGACGTGACCAAAATAAACTTGGACGAATTTGAGGCGCAGTTTTTTGACCCGGCTCGCCGTGAACTTGGAACCGGTCGCGAAAAGGCGACCCGCAAGTTTGATCCGGCGGCCTTTTCGCCCAACTTTAACTGGGTTTTGGAGCAGGCAGTTAAGCGACCTACCGGAATCAAGTTAGGGCCCGGTCATCCGCACGATGCGATTCCCGAAGGTGTTGAGGCACAATGGGTTTCGGTAGGTGGCGATTTGGTTGAGCTTTCGCTCTGGTTTGGCAAACTTGCTCGTCCTGGCATTTCCCGCTCGGCGCTTTTGGTCAAGGACGACCAGCGTTTCGAACTCAACAGCCCAGACACCGATCAGCCCTCGGCAGAAGTGCGCGAGCTGGGTGCCTACATTTACGAGCCGGACAATGCCGTGGTTCGGTCCCACCTGATTTCGGTGCTGGCAAGAGATTTGAACCTAGGGATTATTTCCCCAGAAATTGCATATCTCACTGGGGACTCAGAGCTTTCCAGTCCGTGGCTTCGAGGTTTCCGAGTTTTGGAGACCCTGACCTTCGACCGTAAGAAGTTGAAGGCTCGCCTGCACGAACTGCACGTTGGCGTCCTAGAAATTAAGAAACGCGGAAGCGATGTGGTGCCTGAGGTGCTTCGAAAAGAACTTCAGTTAAAAGGTGAGAGAGCCGCCACCCTGATTATTACCAGGGTGGGCGACTCTCATCGCGCGCTTATTTGCGAAGCGCTTTAATTACTGAGCTGGGGTTACGGTAGAGGTTCCGCCATCAACCTGAGGCTGCATAGGCATCTGCATCTGGAACTGGCCGCCCTGGTCACCATCGCGGTCAAAGCGCATCATTCCACCACCATTGTGGTCGCCGAAGCCACCAACCGGAATACCGTTGCGAGCACCCCAAATGCTTAGAGCAATAAAACCTAGCGAGCTCAAAACCCACAAACCGATGACGGTGTAACCGGCGGCGATACCGGCAATTGCCAACCCGCGTCCAGCCTGGCCAGACTTCTTGATTTGAGCAAGTGAAACGTGTCCGGTGATAACCGCTGCAGCGGCACCGAAACCGGTAACTGCACTAGCTAGTGAAACAACGGCCAGCGAGTTTAGGTTGGTGAAGTCATACTTTGCGCGAGCAGGCTTGTCTGCCTTCTTGGTCTTTGGAGCTTCGGTCTCGTAGACCACTTCTTCGATCTTTTCTTTGGCCATTTTTGTTCTCCTTGTTCGGTTGGCTAGTTACAAGTTGACTGCCCGTACCTGTGAGGAAACTGATAAAGACCTGTGTGTCGGCTAAAGATTACTGACCAAGTTTTGCTCTGGTAGCCAGGGCTAGACCCGCGAAAACGAGCGTGAGTAAAAGAAAGATAGGTCCGAACATGGCTCCGATAACCAGTACCAGCATCGAGTGAAGCCAAAAATAACTTGCGACTAGCAGCAGTAAACAGATGCCGGTAATAATGGCAAACCACTTGGTGAGTTTTATCTGCTCTTTGTATAGCTTCTTGCTAACCGATTTCATACCGTTTGAACCATTTCTACTGAAAGAGTGGAGTCGACTCCGAACTCGAGGCTTGAAGGGGCACGGCCGGCCATTACCAGTTGAGCACCCAAGGCAGCAATCATGGCTCCATTGTCGGTACAGAGGCTGAGCGCAGGAATTCTCATTTCAATGCCATTTGCTGCACAACGTTCAGAAGCCAATTCACGGAGGCGAGCATTAGCCACAACACCGCCACCTAACAACAAGCGTTTAATGCCGTGGTCATTGCAGGCAGCAATCGCTTTTGCGGTGAGGACGTCCGCGACCGCCTCGCGAAAGCTTGCTGCAACATCAGCCATCGAGAAATCTTCGCCTTTAGCCTCGGCAACTTCAACCCACCTGGCAACGGCAGTTTTGAGTCCCGAGAAAGAGAAATCGTAACGATGTTTTTCCATGTCCTTGGGCAGGGTCAAGCCTCGCGGAAACCTGATCGCCTTTGGGTCGCCACTAGCCGCAGCCTTGTCAATTGCCGGTCCGCCCGGGTAACTCAAGCCCAACAGCCTGGCCACTTTGTCGAAAGCCTCCCCAGCTGCATCGTCGATGGTTTCACCAAGCAGAGTCACGTCGTCTAATAGATCTCTCACCAACAAGAGCGAAGTGTGCCCTCCGGAAACGAGCAGGGCAATTGTTGGAAGTTCAAGGTCGCCTTCAAGCACATCAACTCCGACGTGCCCAACCAAGTGGTTCACCGCGTAAATCGGCTTACCGCTAGCAACGGCAAGAGCTTTGGCTGCACCAACCCCCACCATCAGCGCTCCCGCTAGACCGGGACCATTGGTAACGGCAATCGCATCGATGTCTTGCATCGAAACCTTTGCATCGTGAAGCGCTTGGTTCAGGGTCGGTTGTAGCGCCTCAAGATGCGCGCGAGCAGCAATCTCTGGAACCACACCACCGAATCGTGCGTGCTGATCCATTGAACTTGAAATCACATTGGCAAGCAAGGTGTTTCCTCGCACAATGCCAATTCCGGTCTCATCACAGGAAGACTCAATTCCTAGGACAATTGGTTCAGTCTTATTGCTAGGCGCCAGACGCGCTCGCATGATCCAGGCGTCAACGTTGTCTGGTTGGTAGTAGCGCTTCCGAGTATCAATGTGTTCAAAACCCAAGGTCTCATAAAGGTTTTGTGCCGGAAGGTTGTCGGCCCGCACCTCCAAGAAAATATCGGTGGCTTTTAGGGTTTTGGCTTCAGCAAGAAGTCGATCCATCAACTTGCGACCAAATCCTCTGCCGCGAAATTCGGGGCTAACCGCGACGGTCTGCACATCAGCTTGTTCGCTTCCGGGAATCTTGCTCAGTCCGGCATAGCCGAGCAATTTGTCTTCCTCCAGCAAAACAAAATAGCGAGTGTGATCCGCAAGAAGTTCAAATCGCATGGTTTCTTCAAGCCAAGAATCGTTTCCAAAACATACGTGTTCCAAAACCATAATTGCTTCAAGGTGATCTTCACTGGCGGCCAAGAGTTTGATGTCGGTCATCCACTAACCGCCTTACCGATTCGAGGTTTAGGTTCCACAGCGTCGGCGGCACGAAGGTACAGTGCAGTCACGTCGTCAGAAACCGTTCCCGCGCGCAGTTGCGCCTCGGCGAGAAATGCCAGGTTTGTTGCACTTACATCTAGGTCGGTTCGCACCGGGTGAACATTTCGATCTAGCAAATACTCTTCAAGTTCGACCGGCTTCATGACCCCGGGCCCATCGACTCGAATTGGCTCACCGTATTCGTTTAGGCCCGAATACAATGCCCAGTAAACCTCTTTGCGTCTGGCGTCGGTCGTTACCAGTAACGGTTGATTCTTAGAAGCATCGACGGTTGGCAGCGCAGCCAAAGCAATTGCATCGAGACTCACGGCACCGTAAAGTTTGACGCCGCAACCGGCTGCAAACATTGTGGCCGCGGCAATTCCCACGCGCAAGCCAGTGAAAGGGGCTGGTCCCCGGCCGGCCACAACCGCATCAATCTGTGATGGGTGAACGAAGGCTCGAGCTAAGACATCTTGAATAGCCGAGCCGATTAGTTCGGCGTGTTTCATGGTGTCTGGCACGTTGTGCTCGGCTCGAAGCTGACCGTTTTCAATCAGGGCAACGCTGGTTCCCGAAGATGTATCGATGGCGAGGATTAGGCTCATGCGAACGCCTCCTCGTTTTCCCACCGAGAACCAACACCGGTCAAGGTAACCACACGCTCTTCGCTTTCGCCAGTGTGATCGCGCTCAATCTCAACATCCAGCCAAGAGTCCGCTAGTTCTTCCGCGAACCCACGACCCCACTCAACCAACACGATTGAACCTTCGATGTCGATGTCCAAATCATCAAATTCGTGCACAGAGGCCAGGCGGTAGGCATCTACATGAACAAGTGGGACTTCACTACCCTCGCGCTTATGAGTTCGAGCAATAACAAAGGTGGGACTGGAAACATTGCCAATCGCGTGTAAACCTTCTCCAACTCCGCGCGTGAAAGTGGTTTTTCCGGCGCCTAGTGGTCCGGTCAAAATTACTAGATCTCCGGCTTTCAAAACCTTGGCCACTTTCAAGCCAAACTCATTCATGTCTTCTGCCGTGGCAATGGTGAGTTTGGTGAGCAACTTGCTCACTGACCGGCTCCAAAGTATTCACGCTGGAATCGTCCGCCCATGCGGGTCACGATTTCGTAGTTGATTGTGCCGGAAGCAGCAGCTAGGTCGTCGGCGCTTGGAACACCGGTGGTGGCATCGCCGAAGATTACAACTTCGTCGCCAACCTGAATTGGATCCTGCCCCACGTCGAGGACGAATTGATCCATGGCAATCTGCGACAAAATCGGGTAGCGTTTCCCC
Organism: Rhodoluna sp.; assembly: GCA_023260375.1. GTDB lineage: Bacteria > Actinomycetota > Actinomycetes > Actinomycetales > Microbacteriaceae > Rhodoluna. Next base: position 6,630 of record JALQVK010000093.1, read on the forward strand.
CCGATGGAAACCTCAGCCTTTCCAGTGGCCGAGCGCGGTAGACCTTCGGCATAACCAATCGGCACCAGCGCAAGTGTAGTTTCTGAGGCGGTTCGGTGAAGAAAGTTGTAGCTCACACCATGACCGGCTGGGACTGTTTTCACCTGGGCCACTCGCGAAACCGCAGTCATGGCAGGGATCAGGCCGTATTCGGAAGCCTTATTGGTTGAGAATGGGTCAAGACCGTAAAGCGCAACACCAATCCGCACCATTTCGTAGTGCGCATCTGGGTAAGCGAGAGATCCATCCGAAGCGGTTAGGTGTCGCACCTGGAAATTGATGCCTAAACGTTTAGCTTCTGCTACCGCGGCATCAAACTTTTCAATCTGGGCTAAATCATCCTGGCGGCTGGTTGTCGAAAGATGACTGAAAATTCCAACCACTTCCACCGACTCACCGAGCGACTTTACCGCCTCTAGGAGGTGTGCCCACTCGGCCTCGGTTGAGCCATTACGCCCCAGTCCGGTGTCAATCTTGAGATGGAGCTTGGCTACTTCGCCGGTTAGCGCAACCGCCTTGGCAATGTGCCCAAGCTGTTCGATGTTGGCAACGCCAAGATCGACATTGTTGGTTAGTGCAGCTACGAAGTCGTCGGCTGGATCGTGCAACCAAGCCAGAATTGGCACGGTGATTCCAGCTTCGCGCAAGGCTAGGGCCTCACGAACATCGGCAACCCCCAGGTAATCCACTCCAGCGCGCTCAAGGGTTCGAGCCACTTCCACGGCACCGTGCCCGTAAGCATTAGCCTTAACGACACCCATTACCTTCGCCTGTGAAGCGCGCGCACGCATCACATCCAGGTTGTGGACGATCGCATC
>JALQVK010000008.1 GCA_023260375.1 Rhodoluna sp.
CCATTGAAAGCCTTTGGCTCTGTCCAAGAATCTTTGCCACCACAATTTGGACAGGCGATGTCGGCCATGCTCGAAGGCACACGACCCTTCTTCTCTTCAAAGGCCTCTTCAAGGTGGTCCTGACGGAAACGCTTGTGACAGCTGGTGCACTCGATGAGCGGGTCAGAGAATTCGCGAACGTGACCAGAAGCCTCCCAAACCTTGCGAGGAAGAATTACCGAGGAGTCCAGACCGACGATATCGTCACGGCTCTGAACCATCGTGCGCCACCACTGCTTTTTGATGTTCTCTTTGAGTTCAACACCGAGTGGTCCGTAGTCCCAGGCTGAACGGCTTCCACCGTAAATCTCTCCAGCTTGAAAAACAAAACCGCGACGCTTTGCGAGGGAAATTACCGAATCTAGACGGTTTGGGGTAGCCACTTGAACTCCATGTTTCTATCGGTCTACTGGATGTAAACCAATGTGTGTGCGAAGTCTCAATTCTACTTAGAAGCAGGACCTTTTGGGCTGTCTACTGCTTTACCAAATCGACGTGATCGATTGCCAAATTCATCTATTGCCTGCCACAAGTGCTCGCGTCGGAAATCCGGCCAAAGGGTTTCGTCGAATGCGAATTCTGCATACGCCGACTGCCAAAGTAGAAAGTTTGAGGTGCGCTGTTCACCAGAAGAACGCAAGAAAAGGTCTACATCTGGAAGCTCAGGGGTTTGCAAGTACTTCTGAACGGTTTTCTCGGTGATACTGCCTGCACGTAGTTTTCCGCTGGCAACATCTTCAGTCATCTGGTTCATGGCATCGACTATTTCAATTCGACCGCCGTAATTCACACACATCGTCAAGGTCAGAGTCTTATTCTTGGCAGTTAGTTTCTCGGCGTCCTGAAGTTCCTGGATGACACTCGCCCACAACTTTGGACGTCTCCCGGCCCAGCGAATCCGGACTCCCCAACCATTCAGCGTATCGCGGCGTCGTTGCAAAACTTCCCTGTTGAAACCCATGAGGAATCGAACTTCTTCAGGAGAACGCTTCCAGTTCTCAGTCGAGAAGGCATAGACGGTCAGGTATTTAACCCCAGCCTGAATTGCACCTTCAACCACATCGAGCAGAGCAGCCTCTCCAGCCTTGTGGCCCTCGACTCGGGTTAGCCCTCGTTCATTGGCCCAGCGACCGTTTCCATCCATGACGATGGCGACGTGCGTTGGCACTTTGCTGAATTTAGGAACGTTCGACATGTTGTAGTGATTTTAGTCCGCGTTCGATGTGCCATTGCGAATATGCTGCAACAACTCCAGATACGGAAGCCCTGGTTGATTCATCGGTTTGGTCGGCGAAGTCCCAGTCGCCTGCTAAAAGCGCACCGAGCAGTCTCGCGCTGGCCTCATTCAATTTGACCGAACCCGCAATCCGGCAATCGCCGCAAACCATTCCACCGGCCTGCAGCACGAAATCTTGGTGAAGTCCTGGCTTTCCACATCGTGCGCAGTCGGTGAAGTTCGGAGCCCAACCAGCAACCGATAACGCTCGCAAAAGGTATGAATCCAAAATCAGGCTCGAATCGTGATCCTTGTTTGCCAAGGCACGCAAGCCACCCACCAAGAGCAGATATTGCTGGGGTGAAGTTTCGCCGCCGGCGAGTTTTTCCGCGGTTTCGACCATTACCGTCGCCGAGGTGTAAGCCGGATAGTCTTCGATGATTTGGCCGCCGTAGGCATTCAGAGTTTCGACCTGATTCACGGTGTCGAGGTTTCGACCCTCGTGAAGCTGGATGTCAACGACCATGAACGGCTCAAGTCTCGAACCAAACTTCGACGTGGTGCGGCGAACTCCCTTAGCGACCGCTCGAATCAGGCCATGATACCTAGACAACATCGTGACGATGCGATCGGCCTCCCCCAATTTATGGGTTCGAATGATCACAGCTTCGTCGCGATAGACCGGCATCTTTAGCGCATAGAACGGTTGACTGCCGAAATTAGAGCCTTAAGTGACGCGGTAGCGATGTCACCATCGATACCAACACCCCAAAGAGTCTGGCCAGCAACTTCAAGTTCAATGTAAGAAGCTGCCTGAGCATCTCCACCAGCGCTGAGCGTGTGCTCAACGTAGTCAAGTAGACGGGTGGTTACACCCAACTGACCTAGGACGTCGATAAACGCCGAAATTGGGCCGTTTCCAGTGCCGTGTTTGACTACCTCACCAGATCCGTCACGAAGAACGACGTCGAGTTCAACGGTTCCATCCATGTCCGAAGTTGTAGCAATCTTGCGAAGTTCGAAACGACCCCATTTCTGAGACTCGTCCTTTGCCGGCAGGTATTCGTCGGTGAAAATGTCCCAGAGCTTTTCGCTCGAAACTTCGCCACCCTCGGCGTCGGTCTTGTTCTGAACCACCCGAGAGAATTCGATTTGTAGCTTGCGAGGAAGGTCTAGCGAGTGGTCGCTCTTTAGTAGGTATGCAACACCACCCTTACCAGACTGCGAGTTCACGCGAATAACGGCTTCGTAGGAACGACCAACGTCCTTAGGATCAATTGGTAGGTAAGGAACTGCCCAAACCAGGTCGTCAACCGAGACGCCCTTCTCGGCAGCTTCCTTGCCCATGAGCTCAAAGCCCTTTTTGATGGCGTCCTGGTGAGAACCAGAGAAGGCGGTATAAACCAAGTCGCCACCGTATGGAGCACGCTCCGGCACTGGCAACTGGTTGCAATACTCGACAGTGCGCTTGATCTCGTCTAGGTCGCTGAAGTCGATGTGTGGGTCAATTCCCTGACTAAACAGGTTCATGCCTAAGGTGACTAGATCAACGTTTCCGGTGCGCTCGCCGTTACCGAAAAGACAGCCTTCGATGCGGTCGGCCCCAGCAAGGTAACCCAACTCAGCTGCAGCTACGGCAGTACCGCGGTCGTTGTGCGGGTGTAGCGAAATCAGAACGCTGTCGCGGCGAGCCAGGTTTCGGCTCATCCACTCAATTGAGTCGGCGTAAATGTTTGGCGTGGCCATCTCAACGGTTGCAGGAAGGTTCAAGATCATTTTGTGAGAAGGGCTTGGGTCGATGATTTCGACAACTGCATTGCAAACCTCAACTGCGTATTCCAACTCGGTGCCGGTGTAGCTTTCAGGTGAATACTCGTAGTAAACCGTGGTTCCTTCGAGGGTTGGCTCGAGTTCTTTGCACTTACGAGCGGCGTGAAGCGCGATTTCCTTAATACCGTCTTTGTCCTGGTTGAAAACCACGCGACGCTGAAGCACGGAAGTTGAGTTGTAGAAGTGAACAACAGCCTGCTTTGAACCCTTTAGTGATTCAAAGGTGCGCTCAATTAGGTGATCGCGGGCCTGGGTAAGAACCTGAATGACGACGTCGTCAGGAATGTGACCGTCCTCGATTAGAAGGCGTACAAAGTCGAAATCAGTTTGGCTGGCGCTTGGGAAACCAACCTCAATTTCCTTGTAGCCCATTTTCACTAGGAGTTTGAACATCTTGAGTTTGCGTTCAGGGCTCATTGGGTCGATCAGCGCCTGGTTTCCATCGCGAAGGTCTACGGCACACCAAATAGGTGCCTGCTCGATACGCTTTGATGGCCAAGTGCGGTCGGCTAGTTCGACAGTGACTTGCTCATGGAACGGCTGGTACTTGTGTACCGGCATGCCGGAAGGTTTTTGTTGATTGCGCATTTGCTGCTCTTTCGTTTGTTTGTCTATGACGATTTATCTAGCTGCAAGCGAAACTCCGCGACTAAGGATGGCTAGGTTAAGCCTCGTCGCGGCTGCTAAGCAGGAGTAGAGCAAACATGGTTTTAGGTTAGCACCAACTGCGGCTAGAAACCCAGACGCCCCAGCGCCTTGGGGTCGCGTTGCCAGTCGGCCGATACTTTCACTCGAAGGCTCAGGAAGACTTTTCGGCCAAGAAGTTGCTCTATTTCCTTACGAGCCTTTGACCCAACATCCTTTAGTCGCGAGCCGCCCTTACCAATGATGATGCCCTTTTGCGAATCGCGTTCCACCCAAACATTGGCGTGGATGTCGTAGAGGTTTCCGCCCTCGCGCTCCCCCATTTCGTCGATGGTTACGGCGATCGAGTGCGGAAGTTCATCGTGGACACCTTCCAGAGCCGCCTCACGAACTAGTTCGCAGATACGTTGCTCCATGGACTCGTCGGTGGCGACGTCAATCGGATATAGGGCTGGTGAGATCGGAAGCATTTCGATTAGCAGTTCAGCCAATTCAACGACCTGCTCGCCAGAAACTGCGGATACCGGAATGATCGCCTTCCAGTCGCGCAACTCAGAAACCGCTTGAAGCTGCTGCGCAAGTGCGTCACGCGAAACTGTTTCACTCTTAGTGACAATTGCCACTAACTTGGCACGGCGGTACTTTGACAATTGCTCATTTATAAAACCATCGCCAGGACCGATTTTCTCGTTGGCTGGAATGCAAAAGCCAATGACGTCGACATCACCCAGAGTGGTTTCAACAAGGCTATTCAAACGCTCACCAAGCAAAGTGCGAGGACGGTGCAGCCCTGGAGTGTCGACCAGAATCAACTGCCCGGAATCGCGGTTAGCGATACCGCGAATGGCACGGCGAGTGGTTTGAGGCTTTGCACTGGTGATGGCAACCTTCTCGCCAACCAACACATTGGTCAGGGTTGACTTCCCAACATTCGGTCTACCGACAAACGATACAAATCCGGATCTAAAATCGGTCATTCTTCTTCTCCGAGCGCTAGTACTGCCTGATCGACTTTCACCAAGATGGTGACCAGTCGTTTATCTCTGCCCTCAAAGCGTTCTGCAGTGAAAGTCAAACCTGAATGGTGAACTTGGTCGCCACCTCGCGGCAAGCGTCCCAAAAGTTTGGTAACCAGCCCGCCCACGCTATCGATGTCATCATCTTCAAGTTCGAGCCCGATGTGTTCCCCCAACTCAAATAGCGAAGACTTTGCAGAGACACGCAATACATCCTCTGCCAGCTTTTCGATATCTGGACGCTCGCGGTCATATTCATCATTGATTTCACCAACCAACTCTTCAATGACGTCTTCCATGGTGACTAGTCCGGCAACCCCACCGTATTCGTCAATGGCAATGGCAACGTGGGTCGCATTGACCTGCATTTCTTTCAGAAGTTCTTCAACGGGCTTGGAATCAGGGACAAACATCGCCTTTCGTGCCAGACTTCCAGCTGTTTCGCTTTCTAGCTTTGAAGGGTCGGAGTTAAACGCTCTGGCAACGTCTTTCAGATAAAGAACCCCAACCAAATCGTCGATGCTCTTTCCTCTCACGGGAAGCCTTGAGAAACCAGAATCCATGAACTTCAGAAGAGCATCTTTGAGAGATTTATCGGCTGCAATGACAACCATATCGATCCTCGGAACCATAATTTCGCGAACGACGGTTTCACCAAAGTCTTCAACCGAATCCATGAACTCCTGTTCAAATTCTTCCGGCTCTTCAATTGGCTTCGAGGCTATGGGAGTGAAAACGAGGTCAACCGATTTTACGAGTGGTTTCGCAAATTGCGCTAAGCCCTGACCAAACTTTCGGTGACCCAATGATTTTGCTAAGAGCTGTGAGCTAAGGAGCAATAAACCAGTTACTGCAAGTACGAGGCTGGTCAGCCAGTACCACTTCAGGTTCAACGAACCAAGGCCCTGTGTGATCACAATGCCGAAAGCGCCGACCAATGCAAGGCGCAGAAAGCCGAGCGATTCGTGTCTTGAGAATTCATTAAGCTCACGTTTCATAGCGGCGGCAAGTATCGACAAAACAATTACCGCAACCGCAATAAAAATTGAAACCCAGAGCGCAACCGTCAGCAAACTAGTTTTTCTCCGACTCGTAGAATGCATCGAGAATTTCTCTCTGCAAGCCAAACATTTCCTTTTCTTCGTCCGGCTCAGCATGGTCGAAGCCGAGCAGGTGAAGGATTCCGTGAGTCGTCAAAAGAAGAATTTCATTTATGGTTTCATGACCGGCGGCAAGCGCTTGAGTGGCAGCCACCTGAGGGCAAACCACGATGTCCCCCAAAAGACCCGGACCACTAATCTCGGTTTCGTTGCCAGGTCGGAGCTCATCCATTGGGAACGAGAGAACGTCGGTTGGGCCTGGCTCATCCATCCATTGAACATGCAAAGTGGTCATGGCATCTTCGTTCACAAACTGAATAGCAAGCTCAGCATCTGGGTGGATTCGAAGTTGATCTAGGGCAAAACTAGCCAGTGCTAATACCCGAGCTTCGTCGACCTTTTGGTCGGATTCATTGTTGATCTCAATGGTCATTTCTTCGAACCTTTCAAGGCCTGCTTCACTTCAAACTTGCCATAGGCGTCAACGATTTTGGCAACAAGGTTGTGACGGACCACATCTTCCGAAGACAACTCAGCAAAATGCATGTCGTCTACGTCCTTTAGAGCTTCACGGGCAGTCTTCAACCCGGACATTCCACCTGGAAGGTCAACCTGAGTCGAGTCCCCGGTAACCACCATCTTGGAATTGAAGCCAAGACGGGTCAGGAACATCTTCATCTGTTCAGGTGTGGTGTTCTGTGCTTCGTCCAAGATAACGAAAGCATCGTTCAGGGTTCGTCCGCGCATATAGGCAAGCGGAGCAACTTCGATGGTTCCTGAAGTCATTAGTTTTGGAATGGTTTCCGGGTCAAGCATTTCGTGCAGAGCATCGAAAAGTGGTCGAAGGTACGGATCTATCTTGTCGTTCAGGGTTCCTGGCAAGAAACCCAGACGCTCGCCAGCCTCAACTGCAGGACGGGTGAGAATTATGCGACTGATCTCCTTGCGTTGAAGTGCCTGAACCGCCTTAGCCATCGCTAGGTAGGTTTTACCAGTTCCAGCAGGACCTATCCCGAAGACAATGGTGTTGTTATCGATAGCGTCAACGTAAGCCTTCTGACCAATAGTCTTTGGGCGAATCGACTTGCCTTTGGAGCTCAAAATGCTCTGGCTTAGAACTTCAGCGGGCCGCGCGCCTTGGTTTGCCGCAACCATACTGGTTGACCGGCGAATATCTTCAGAACCGAGACGAAAACCGGTTGCTGCCAAACCAGTTAACTGGTCGATGATTCGTTTGGCCGATTCACAGTCCGCTGCCTTACCGCGCAAAGTGATTTGCGAACCCCGCGCGGTTGCCTCGAGGCCTGGGAATTGGATCTCCAACTCTTTGAGCAGAACATCGTTCGGGCCGAAAATTTCAGCAACAGAAGTGTTTTCGATTACTAATTCAAAATCGCTTGCTGGTTGAGAAGTCATCTAGGCCTTTGGAGTCCTGCTGGTTATGTGACCGTGAGCATGAAATACGGTTTGTCCCGCTTCGGCACCGGTGTTGAACTGAAAACGGAATGAACCTTCCGAGAGTTCGGAGGCCACCTTCGTTCCCAGACGCATGACGTCTAATAAAACTTCCTCATTTCGAGCTGTTAGATCAGCGACATCGGTGAAGTGTTCACGCGGAACAATTAGAACGTGAATCGGCTGCGCTGGATTGATGTCATTGAAGGCGATGGCATGCTCAGATTCGGATACCAACTTCGACGGAATCTCTCCCGCTACAATCTTGCAAAAAACGCACTCACTCATGGTTTTAGTCTATTCCGCACTATCCCAGAGGCCACTTGAGCCGACTAGGTACGAAATAGCTGCGAGTCCGGCAGTGGAAGTGCGAAGAATGCCGGAACCTAGGTGAACTCGCCTAGCTCCAGCCGATTCGAGCTCTTTCAGTTCGTGGTCGTCGATGCCGCCTTCCGGTCCGACCACAATAGCGATCCTTCCGCCAAGTGCACTCAAACTCGTCAAAGCGGTTTTCGACGTTGGATCCAAAACCAAAACAGCGTCGAATTCATGTGCCAGCTTTGTGAGTTCTTTAGTTGAAACCACGGAGCGAACAGTTGGCTCCCAAACTCGAAGTGATTGCTTGGCAGCCTCGGTTGCAATGGTCTGCCAACGAGCCTGACCCTTTTCTGCCCTAGGTCCTTCCCAGCGCGAAATAGACCGCGTGGCTTGCCATGGAATAACTGTCAGTGCGCCGAGTTCTGTAGCAGCCTGAACTGCTAGTTCATCTCGGTCACCCTTGGCAAGAGCTTGAACCAAGGTCAATTGAAGCTTTGGAAGGGATTCGGTCAAAGTTTCCGAAACCGAAACCACCAAGTTGGCTCCATCGACTTTCGAAACAGTTCCAATTACACGGAAGCCTTTGCCGTTAGTTAGTTGAATCGACTCTCCTGCTCGCATGCGACGAACCACTGCGGCATGCTTACCTTCCGGACCATCCAGCACAAACTCGGAGCCAGACTTTAGCGAAGTTACATTCTCGGCAAAAAATAGTGGCGCAACCATTAGCGGCGCTTACCGAAATGGCCGTGCGAGTGTTTCTTTAGTGCTGGCGCATCGTTCTTGCGAAGCTTTGCCAACTGACGAAGCAATTCCTTTTGCTTACTATCTAGCTTCTGAGGAGTGTCGACTTCGATGGTCACTACTAGGTCACCTCGACCCTGGTGACGAAGCTTTTGTGCACCTTTACCCTTGACGGTAATCGAATCTCCGGATTGAACTCCAGGCGAAACATCGAGGTTTACAGTCCCGTCATAAGTTTCGATTGAAACCTGACAACCGAGCGCGGCTTCATGCATCGGCACGGTAAGAACACACGTTAGGTCATCACCCGCACGGCTAAATGTGTCATCTGCCTTAACGCGAATGTCTAAGTAGATGTCGCCGCTTGGTCCACCAGCAAAACCAACTTCGCCTTGCCCTGAAAGTTGCAAACGTAAACCGTCTTCCACTCCACCGGGAATGTTCAGATCAAGGCTTCTGCTGGCGCGAACACGGCCCTGGCCACGACAAGAAACACAAGGGCTCTCAACAACCTGACCAAAGCCTCGGCAAGAGTTACAAGGCTGGGAAGTCATGACATTCCCTAGAAGGCTTCTTACCTGACGCGAAATCTGACCGAGACCACCACAAACGTCACAGGTTCTAAGGTCTGTGCCAGGTTGGCAACAAGATCCGGAACAACTTTCACACAAAACCGCTGTTTCGATATCGATTGACTTGGAAACACCAAAAACTGCTTCCTTCAGAGTTAGATCAATGCGTAAAAGCGCATCTTCACCGCGCTGTTGCCTTGAACGCGGACCCCGCTGTCCCCCTCCAAAGAAAGAATCAAAAATGTCGCCAAAGCCAAAGTTTGCGTTACCACCGAATGGATTTGAACCACCCATGTCGTAATTGCGGCGTTGCTCGACATCGATTAATACTTCGTAGGCGTGGGTAACCAACTTGAAGCGCTCCTGTGCTTCTGGTTCTGGGTTCACGTCTGGGTGTAACTCGCGAGCAAGCTTTCGGTAAGCCTTCTTGATTTGTTCCTCAGATGCGTCACGCGGTACTCCGAGGACGTCGTAGTGGTCGGCCAACTTATGCTCCTAGGCTCTTGGAAAGATAGCGAGCAATCGCTCGAACAGCGGAAATATTCGTGGAGTAATCCATACGGGTGGGACCAAGTACGCCAACCTTTGCCAGGGGCTCATCGGCAGTGCCGTAGCCAGAGACTAGGACGCTGGCCTGGCTCAGACCCTCGATACGATTCTCGGAACCAATCAAAAGACTGACACCGTGCTGGTCTGCTTCCATTTCGGATATTAGGCGAAGCAGAACAACTTGCTCTTCAATAGCATCGAGCAACGGCGAAACATTTCCACCGAAGTCCAGTTCAGAGCGAACCAGGTTGGCGGTTCCGGCAAGCACCAATTTGTCTTGACGGTTTGCATCGACTTGATCCTGAAGACTTGAAACAACCGCCTTCACGAACCCTCTTTGCCCGAGTTCAAAGTTGTCACCTACATTTGCCGTTGCCTGAGCAACGTCCGACAGGGCTAGGCCAACGATAAGTTCGCTAATACGTCCTCTAACCTGAACCAACACGTTCACATCGATAACTGAACCAAATTCGACGACATGTTGCTGAATTCGTCCGTTGTCTGAGATCAACATGACCATGACCTTGGTGTCGGCTACCGGCACTAGCTCAAAACCTCGAACTTTGGCTTTACCCAAGGTTGGATATTGAATCATCGCCACCTGATTGGTTAGCTGTGACAACATGCGAACGCTTCGTCCAAGAATTTCATCAAGATCAGCACTCCCAGAAAGCAAAGTCTCCATAGCCTGACGCTCGGCAGTTGAAAGTTGTTTCAACTCATTGAGGCGGTCTACAAAAACGCGGTATCCGCTATCGGTTGGTACTCGACCGGCTGAGGTGTGCGGTGCATG